>JACPZV010000440.1 GCA_016195295.1 Acidobacteriota bacterium | reverse complement strand
CTTTGATCCGACAGGCTGAACTGCTTGTTCGCCGTCAGGTCCCAGCGCCTGTGCTGTTTCGATCCGATGTAGTTGATCGCGACGAGGATGCCCAGGACGACGAGGACGCTCGTCGCCGCGAGCGTGCCGTAGCGCGCCTGCCGCCGCGCGAAGATCTTCGCGAACTCGCGCCATTGCCCGAGCGTGTACGCGAGCACGCACACAAGCCCGGCCCACGCCAGGTAGTACGCGTACTGTTCCTTCGCCGGGAACCCGAAGCGGATCGCGACGGCGACGAACACCATTGCCGTGCCGAGCCAGCCGACCAGACTCAAAATGCGATTGACCATAGTTATGTAGGGCGGGTCCTTTCGGACCCGCCATCCGCGCCGGGTCCGGAAGGACCCGGCCTACAAATCATCCTCTCCAGCGCTCACTATCGACCGCCTTCGCGGTCAGGAACAACCCGAACGTGATGAAGCTGAGGTAATAAATGATGTGCGTCGTGTCGAGCACGCCTTTGCCGAAGTCGTCCAGGTGATCGATGATCGACACGTACTGCGTGAGCTTGTCGATGGTCGGTCCCGAGAAACTCCCGATCCAGGTGATGACCCACAGCATGAGGAACGTGCCGAACGTCACCATGCCGGCGATGATCTGATTCTTCGTCAGGCTCGAGATGAACAGGCCCACGGAAATGAAGCAGCCGCCCATCAGGATGAGCCCGATGTACGCCGTGACGATCGGCTTCCATTCCGGATTGCCGTAGATGAAGAGCACGCCGATGTGGATGAGCGTCACCGCCAGCATGACGAGGTAGAGCGCCATCGCGCCGATGAACTTGCCGACGATGATCTGGAAATCGGTCAGCGGCGAGGTGAGCAGCAACTCGATGGTCCCCGACCGCTTCTCCTCGGAGTACGTGCGCATGGTGACCATCGGCATCACGAACAAGATGAGCACGGTCACGTTCTGGATCAGCGGCCGGATGAGCTGCTGGTTGACGTTCATCGCCTGCGGGCCCTGCATGCCGAACTGATTCATCTGCATGCTCTGGCGCACGAAGAACTGGAGCAGCGCGTTGAAGAACCAGCCGTACATCAACGCCCAGAAGCCGATCGAGATGTACGCGATCGGTCCGGCGAAGTAGCCTTTCAATTCTTTCTGTGCGATGGCGAGGATGTTGCTCATGATTCAGCGCTTTCCGCCGGGGCCGCTTCCGCCGGCGCGTCCCCGTCCGTGGCCGGTGCCGGGGTTTCGTCCGTCGTCAACGAGAGGAAGATGTCCTCGAGGCTCATCCGCATCGGACGCAGCTCCAGCAGACCCCAACCGCTGTTGACGATGGTGCGCGCGAGATCGCGGCGCACGTCGCGCCCGCGCTCGCTGTCGACTTCGTAGCTGACACAGTGATCCTTACGTTCCGCTTCCGCCACGCGCGTCACGCCCGGCACGCGGCCGAGCGCGCTGCTCGCGTCGGCGCCGTTGGCATCCACCTGGACGTACATCGTTTCCGATCCGCGCAGCCGCGCGGTCAGGTTGTCCGGCGTGTCTACCGCGACGACCTTGCCTTTGTTGATGATGACGACGCGCTGGCAGGTCTGCGACACCTCGGGCAGAATGTGGGTGCTGAGGATGATCGTGTGGCTGCCGGCCAGTTCCTTGATGAGCTGCCGGGTTTCGATGATCTGCTTCGGATCCAGGCCGGCCGTCGGCTCGTCCAAGATCAACACGTCAGGATTATGAAGGATCGCCTGCGCGAGCCCGACACGCTGCCGATAACCTTTCGAAAGCTTGCCGCAAAGGCGGCCGCCGACGTCGTCGATGCGCGTGCGCTCCATGACCTGACGGATGCGCTGGCGCCGCTCGCCGGCCGGGACGCCTTTGATGCGCGCCACGAACCCCAGGTAGTCGATGACGCTCGTGTCGGGGTAGAGCGGCGGCGTCTCGGGCAGGTACCCGGTCCGGCGCTTGGCTTCGATCGGTTGCTCGAAGATGTCGAACCCCGCGACGATCGCTTTGCCTTCCGTCGCCGGTATGTAGCCGGTCAAGACGCGCATCGTCGTCGTCTTACCGGCGCCGTTCGGTCCGAGGAACCCGAGAATCTCGCCGCGCTCGACCTTGAAGCTGATGTCGTCGACGGCGGTGACGCGGCCGTAGCGTTTGCTGAGGTGCTGAACCTCGATCACAAGGGAACTCCTATCGAATGCGCAAATGGCGAAGGGCCGAGGGCGTTAGAGGCTAAGGGCTCCGCCCCTCGCCAACCGAAAATGCTAACCCGAATGGCCCGGTTTTGTGTAGCGGCGGGTCTTTAGACGGGCATTATAAGAATGTAGGCCGGGTCCTTTCGGACCCGGCGCGAGGGAGGATACATGTCCGCAGACGTCGGTTCGACAGCCCCGGACTTCACCTTGACCAATCACGATCGCCAGCCCGTCACGCTGAGCGCGCAGCGGGGCGCGCCCGTGGTGCTGGCGTTTTTCCCGGCGGCCTTCAGTTCGGTGTGCGCCAAGGAAATGTGCACGTTCCGCGACTCGCTGGCGAGGCTGAATCAGGCGAAGGCGCACGTGTACGGCATTAGCGTCGATACGTTCTTCACGCTGAAGGCCTTCCACGATCACGAGAAGCTGACCTTCCCGCTGCTGAGCGACTTCAACAAGCAGGTCATCCGCGCGTACGGCGTGTTCAACGAGGACATGATCGGTCTCAAGGGGATCGCCAAGCGCGCCGTGTTCGTCCTCGACAAGGACGGCATCGTCCGCCATCGCGAGGTTCTTGACGATGCGCGGAATGAGCCGGACTACGGCAAGGTATTCTCAGCGCTCGCTTCGCTCGCTTGATCCTTGAGGGCTAAGGGCTGAAGGCTCAGGGCCGGCGTTGGCCCCAGCCCTCAGCCCTTTGCGCTCAGCCCTTTTGTACGCTATCATGAACATATGAGCACACGCTCATATGTCGCCGTGAAGGAGCGCCTCCTCGACGACCGATCGGCGGCGGCGCTCGCCGAGACGTTCAAGGTCCTGGGCGATCCCACACGGGTGCGAATCCTCGACGCCCTCGCGCGCGCGGAAGTGCCGGTCTGCGACCTCGCGGACGTGCTCGGCCTCTCGCAATCCGCCGTCTCGCATCAGCTCCGGTTGCTGCGCAGCATGCGGCTGGTGCGCTCGCGTCGCGACGGCAGGCACATCTATTACGTCGTGGACGACGACCACATTGCGAAGCTGTTCAAGCAGGGGCTCGAACACGTGCAGGAGCGTCGATGACGACGAGCTGTACGGTGTGCGAGCTGCACGCCGAATCGACTTTCAAGATTGAAGGGATGGATTGCCGCGAGGAAGTGGCGATGCTCGAGCGCCGCTTCAAGAACCTCGCGGGGCTGGAGGATTTTTCCGCGGACCTCATGGCGCGGCGCCTGCACGTGAAGTACGACGCGGCGAAGCTGTCCGCCGCCGCGATTGCCGGCGCCGTCGCCGACACCGGCATGCGCGCGTGGCTCGAGCACGAGGAGCCGCGCGTGACGAGCGAGCCGCACGCCGGCCGTCGACGCGCGCTCGCGTGGATCTCGGGCGCCGCGCTGGCGATTGGCCTCGCGCTGGATCTCCTTGGCCCGGCTGAAGCCGGACACGACCTTTCTCTTTCCTGCTTCATCCTGTCGCTGGCGACGGGCGTCCCGCTGACGGCCGGCAAAGGCTGGCGGGCGATGCGCGCCAGCACGCTGGACGTCAACGTCCTGATGCTGATCGCGGCGGCGGGCGCCGTCGTGCTCGGTCAGTGGTCCGAGGCGGCAGCCGTCGTCTTTCTGTTCGCGCTGGCGCAGATGCTCGAGGCGCGGACGCTCGACCGCGCGCGCAATGCCATCCGCGCGCTCCTGGATCTGACGCCGGCCGAGGCGCTCGTGCGCGACGCGGCGGGCGAGCGGCGCGTTGATGTTGAGCAGATCACGCCGGGCGCCATCATCGTCGTGCGGCCGGGCGAGAAGATCCCGCTCGATGGCGAGGTCGCGGCGGGGCAGAGCGAAGTGAATCAGGCGCCCGTGACCGGCGAATCGCTGCCCGTCGACAAGGCGCCGGGCGACGGCGTGTTCGCCGGCACGATCAACGGCCGCGGCGCGCTCGACGTCCGCGTAACGCGGCTGCGCCGCGACACGACGCTGGCGCGCATCATCCATCTCGTCGAGCGGGCGCAGGCCGAGCGCGCGCCTGCGCAGACGCTGGTCGAGCGCTTCTCGCGGGTCTACACGCCGGCCGTCATCGTGCTGGCGATGGGCGTCGCGCTCGTGCCGCCGCTCGCGCTGCACCTCGGCTGGCACCCGTGGGTCTACCGCGCGCTCGTGCTGCTGGTCGTCTCGTGTCCGTGCGCGCTCGTGATCTCGACGCCCGTCTCGATTGTGGCGGCGCTGGCCGGCGCCGCGCGAAAGGGCGTGTTGATCAAAGGCGGCCGGCATCTGGAGCGCACGAGTCAGGTGCGGTGCATGGCCTTCGACAAGACCGGCACGCTCACGCGCGGCGCGCCGGAAGTCGTGGACGTCGTCCCGCTCAACGGCGGGGGCCGCTCGTCGATCGTGGGCCTGGCGGCGTCGGTCGAGCATCGATCCACGCATCCCATCGCCCAGGCGATCCTGCGGCACGCGGCCCAGGCGCACGTCGAGTCCCCGCCGGCGACCGGCGTGACCGCGATTCCCGGGCGCGGCGCTGAAGGCCAGGTCGACGGCGCCCACG
>JACPZV010000439.1 GCA_016195295.1 Acidobacteriota bacterium | reverse complement strand
GTGGACCCGCCGACGGCCAGCACCGCGACGGGCACGATCACCAACAGGTTCCGCAACATGATGAATCCTCCCTACTCCGACGACGGGCGTGATTGCCCCGCGATATAGCCACTCCGGGCTCGAACGACGAGGTCCTTCTGGCGCACGCGGACCTCGAGCGGATGCCAGCCCGATCCGCCGCTCGCCTCGATCGCGATCAAGTACTGATGACGCAGTTCGTCGATGATTCGGCGGGCCGCCAGACTGCGCTGGCTGGCCGTGCTCGCCAGGAACACGTGACCGCCCGTCCAGGCCGCAAGGCTCGCGATTGATCCGGCGAGCGCCGCACGCTCCGCTGATTTGGTCGTCGTCTCTCCTTCCGGATTGTCGATCGACCGCACGATGCCGACGACATAGACGGGCACGTCGACCTGGCTCGCGATGCCTGAAGCCTCCGACGGTTTCAGGCGACTGGACGTGTCGAGCCCGTCGGTGAACACGACGATGGCACGCCGCAGACCCTCGCGTCGACCGGCGCGACTGGCCGTTTGGGCGATCGCGTCGTGCAAGGACGTCTCGCCAAATGGCGTGACGCGCGCCATCGATTCCGGCAGCACGCGCAGTCCGGTGGTGAATGACGCGAGCTCGTTCAATCGCGTGTCGAAGGTGAACACCGCGGCCTCGTCTCGTTCCTCCAGCCAATTCATCAAGTGACCGGCCGCTTCCCGCGCATGCGGCAGACGGCCTTCCATGGAGCCGCTGACGTCGAACAACAGCGCGACGCTGACGCCGGGCAAGTCGCGCTGAAAGTCCGCGATCGGTCGCGGCCGGCCGTCGTCGAGCACCTCGAAATCGCGCGCGGTGAGGTCCTGGACGAACCGTCCTCTGCTGTCCCGCACAATCGCCGCGACGCGCACGAGATCAACGCTGGATCTGAACGTCGCCACCGCCTGTCCGCGCACGCCGGCGCCGCTCAACCCGGGCGCCATGAGCAGAAGGGCGGTCGAGACTATGAGGGCGCGCATCAGGAGTACGTGTTTCGAATTCAATCTTTCTGCCATAGAGCTAAAGTACTGACTTCACTGATGTTACTTGAAATCAGTGGCGATGGACTTATCCGGCTGTCAAAAATCGCGTCAGAACTACATAATGCGATGCGCCCGGAACTGCTTGGTCGTGTAGATTTTGCGGCCCGCGCTCTCGGAGTAAAATTCGCTCGTGGCCACCACGAACACCCAGTCGGCGATTCCCGCCGCCGCCCGCGTCAATCGCTTCACCTACGCCATCCGGAACATCGTCGCCGAAGCCCAGAAAGTTGAAGCCTCCGGCACGCGCGTGCGCTATCTCAATATCGGCGATCCGGTCGCCTTTGGATTCAAGACGCCGGCCCATCTGATTGCGGCCGTGGAGCGCGCGCTGCGCGACGGTCACAACACGTACGGACCCTCAGCCGGCATTCCGGCGGCGCGTGAAGCGGTCGCGGCCGACTACACGGCGAATGGGTTTCCCGTCAGCGCCGATCACGTGTTTATCACGGCGGGCACGTCGGAGGGGATCGAGTTAACGCTGGGCGCGCTCGTCGACGCGGGCCACGAAGTGCTCGTGCCGATGCCGACATACCCGCTCTACACGGCCGTGCTCGCCAAACTCGACGCGAAGACGAAGTACTACCGGCTCGATCCTTCCAACCACTGGATGCCGGATCTCGATCACCTCAAGAGCCTGGTGACGTCTTCGACACGGGCGCTCGTGATCATCGATCCCAACAACCCAACGGGCGCGGTGTACCCGAGAGAAGCACGACGCGCGCTGATCGATTTCGCGGAACGCCACGGCCTGCTGATCCTCGCCGACGAAGTCTACGGCGACCTCGGCTTCAATGGGCCGGTCGAACCGTACGGGCGGCTCGATCCGGACGCGGCGATTGTGTCGTTCTCGAGCCTGTCGAAGGCGTATCTGGCGCCGGGCTGGCGCACCGGCTGGATGGCGGTCGGCGGATCGCCACGACTCAACGACCTGATCGCCGCGGTTCGGAAGCTGGCGGATGGTCGCCTGTGCAGCAACGTGCCGATGCAGTACGCGATCGCGCCGGCGTTGACGGGCGATCGGTCGCACCAGATTTCGTTCCGCCAAGAACTGAAGGCGCGGGCCGATCTGACCGTCGATCGTCTGCGCAAGATGCAAGGCGTGACGTGCGTCGCCCCGACGGCGGCGTTCTACGCGATGCCGCAGGTCGCGCTGCCCAGAAACCGCACCGACGAACACTACGTGAAGGCGCTGCTCCACGCGACGGGCGTGCTCTGCGTCTACGGCTCGGGCTTCGGTCTCCCCGCCGAGGAGGGATTCCTCCGCATCGTATTCCTCGCGCCGCTCGACGAACTTCGACAGATCTACGACCTGATGGCGGACTTCACGGCTGAGTACCTTCGCTGAGAAAAGCGTTAACCACAGAGGACACGGAGGAGGAAACCATATAGTCTTACCTCCTTTCCTCCGTGTCCTTCGTGGTTAAAGCTTTCTTGATGTCCCCCGACGACAACTTCACCCCCCGGATGGTCCGCACTGTCCTCACCGTCGCGGGCGTGGCGATCATGCTGGCCGCCCTGTGGGCCGCGCGCGAGGCGCTGCTGCTGATCTACGTCAGTGCGCTGGTCGCGATGGGCTGCTCGCCCCTCGTGCACTTCCTCGAGCATCCGCGGGCCGACACGCGCGGGCTGCCCCGCTGGGCGGCCATCCTCGCCGTCTATACGGCCATCGTCGGCGCCATCGTGTTGTTCGGGTTGCTGGTGATTCCGCCGCTGGTCGCCCAGGCGGTCGCGCTCTGGAACACGCTGCCCGACCAGTTCAACCGCGTCCAGACGTTCTTCATCAACTACAAGCTGATGACCCGGCGCATCACGCTCGCCGAAGCGGTGCAGAACGCGCCGAGCGGATCGGGCACCAACGCGGTCGGCACCATGCTCGTCGCCGTGTCGAGTCTGATTGGCGGCGTCTTCGGGCTCATCACGATTCTGATTCTGAGCTTCTACTTCCTGATCGAAGCCCACGCGATGGCCGAGTACTTCGCACGCTTCGTGCCGGTGGCGCGGCGCGCGACAATCGCCACGGCGCTGGGCGAGGCCGTGGTGAAAGTCAGCGCGTGGCTGCGCGCGCAGTTCATCCTGGCGGCGGTGATGGGCACCTTCGCGGCCGTCGGACTCGGATTGATGGGCGTGCCGTACTTCTACGTGGTCGCGCTCGTGGCGTCGATCGGCGAGACGATTCCGATCGTGGGTCCCGTGATTGGCGGCGTCACGGCGGTCGCGGTCGCGAGCACGGTGTCCACGAAGCTGGCGCTGATGGCCGGGGGCTACTTCCTGGTCCTGCACCAGCTCGAGGCGAACATCCTCGTGCCGAAAATCATGGAGCGGCGCGTCGGCGTCAGTCCCGTCGCGGTCATGGTCGCGCTGTTGATCGGCGGCGCGTTGTCAGGGCTGGCCGGTGCGATTCTCGCCATCCCCACCGCGGCGATCCTCTCGGTCGTGATCGAGGAGATTGCGAATGGAAGTCGGGAGTCGTGAGTCAGGAGTCGGGAGTCGGGAGTCCTCGGTTGCAGTCCCTGGTCATATACTGGGCAGGCGTTTGATGAACGACCAACGACGATGACCACCGACTACTGACTACCGACTCTATGCGTTCTGATCCCCTTAGTTTCCTTGCAACCGAACTGGATTCGCTGAAGCAGCAGGGACTTTACCGCCATCTACGCCTACTCGAAGGCGAGCAGAAGCCGAGGGCGACGTTCGATCACCGGCTGGTCGTGAACCTGTCGTCGAACAACTATCTCGGCCTGACGACGCACCCGAAGCTGCGCGAGGCGGCGCTCGATGCCACGCGCCGGCTCGGCGTCGGATCGGGATCGGTGCGGACGATCGCCGGCACCATGGACATCCACATGGAGCTGGAGCGGCGGCTGGCCGACTTCAAAAAGACCGAAGCGGTCGTCGTGTTTCAGAGCGGCTTCGCGGCGAATGCCGGCACGGTCGCCGCGGTCCTGACCAAGGACGACGTGGTCGTCTCGGATGAACTGAATCACGCGAGCATCATCGACGGCTGCCGGCTCTCGTTCGGCGAGACCGTGAAGTTCAAGCACAACGATCCCAGGGACCTGGAGCGGGTCCTG
>JACPZV010000438.1 GCA_016195295.1 Acidobacteriota bacterium | reverse complement strand
GCGCTCACCGACGCGTTTGCCGCGAAGGCGCGCCAGCTGGGAGTTGTCTGCGTGCTCAACCTGTTCGAGCGCGACGGCGATCGCACGTTCGACTGCTCGCCGGTGATCGACGCGGACGGATCGCTGCTCGGCCGCACGCGCATGATTCACATCACCGAAGTGAATGAACAAGCCGTCGATGAGATTTTGTTGGGATTCTTGACCAAAATGGAGCCGCTCACGGAAGCAAAAAGTAAACTCTCATCGATGAATGTGGATCAAAAGCTGACGTTTGCCGGCGAGTCCTTCGTCTGTGGACCTGACGGCACCGTTGTCGCTCGCGCGAAGCTTGGCTCCGACGAGATTCTCTACGCCGATGTCGACTACACGCGGAACGCGGCGTCGAACGCGCGGAAGCTGTTCCTTCGCGATCGACGGCCGGAGCTGTACGCCGCGTGGTTGAGTCGGTGACGCCTTTATCTCTGTAGGCCGGGTCCTTCCGGACCCGGCTCCACAGGCGGGTCCAAAAGGACCCACCCTACGCCGGCCCTACCAGGGAAACAGTGACAAGACGGCGCACTCGAAACCGTCGAGAACGCCCGAGCGGAAGGATTCCGGCGGCGCGACGCTGAGCGTGCGTTCGTACGCGCCGTTCGCGAGCGAATGCCGCTCCATGCGTTCGGCGCGCGGATCGAGCAACCAATACTCTGGCACACCGAAACGAGCGAACGTCGCCTTCTTGCGGCCGAGGTCGTTTCGCACCGTGCTGGGCGAGATGACCTCCACGACGATGTCTGGAGGTACACGCGTGACCTTGTCGAGACTCACGTAGTGACGGCGCGACGCCTGGAAGAACGCGATGTCCGGCTGCAGGACGTTGAACTCGTCGAAGACGATGTCTATTGGAGAGATGAGCGTCAGCCCTCCCGCTTGCGCCGCATACTGCCGCAGGTGATGAGCGAGCTCGAACATCGCGATCTGATGCCGGGGCATATAGGAGCCGGACACACATACACCTCGCCGTCATAGAGCTCGTACCGGCGACCGTCGTCCGGCCAGCTCTCCAGGTCGGTGTATGTGACTTTCCGTTGCGCCGACTGCACGGGGGTCATCTTAGCATCGTCACCGACGCGCGCCATACTTGCGAGCGGCGTGCCATCAGGCCGTCGCGCGTAAGCTGCTGAAAACATTGAACCGTCGAAAATGATGAGGAAGGCCAGCGATTCCTCGAGCACGAGCAGCGTCATCGCGATCGCGAAGACGCCGTCGCAGAGCATCTCGATGCGGGCTTTGCTGAATTGCGTGTCAGAGCCGAACGACGTTTCCAGTGTCACGGCTTTCCCGCCAGCAGCGGCGCGTTGAGGAATCGCGTCAACGGCACGACCTGGCGAAACACGGTGAGCAGCGTGCTGTAGAACTTCGGGCTCGTCGCGATCGATGGCGGCAAGTCGCGCCCGGCGAGGAACTGGCGGAACCTCAGGAATTCGGCGGCCTCGTGATCCTTCGGAAAGCCGTGCGGCACGCGCTGCAGGCGCTCGCCCTCCAATTTCCCGATCTGCCGGCGGAAGCCCGGCGAGTCGACGATCGAGCGCAGACGCTTGTGGTTGGCCGCGATGTGTTCGCGGACCGCGTGCAGTTGCGGCGTCTGCGGCGCGTACATCCCGCCGCCCACCCAGACTTCATCCGGCGACACGTGGAAATACACGCCGGCGCCTTCGTGCTTCGGCAGCCCGCGCGGCGGAAAGACGGCCGCGACGTGCGTCTTGTACGGCGCCTTGTTCGCCGAGAAGCGCGTGTCGCGGTAGATGCGGTACATCGACTGCTTCGGGCTGGCGACGAGCTCCGGCGCGAGCTCGCGGAAGTCGATCGCGAGCTGCTCGATGATCGCCGTCATCGGCGCGCGGACGAACGCTTCGTAGTCGTCTCGATGCGCGTTGAACCACTCGCGCCGGTTGTTGCGCTTGAGCGCGCGCAGAAATTTCAGCGTGTCGGCGGTGAAGCGCGGCGCCAGCATATGTCAGGGCTGCGCGAGGAATTCGCGGATGAACCGGTTGACCTCGTCGGGCTTCTCGCGAACAACCCAGTGCGTCGCGTCTGGAATGTGCCGGACGGTCAGCGCGGGCACGACTTGATCGAGGCCGTTGAGGTTGCCGGTCAACAGCGCCGTGTCTTTGTCGCCCCAGATCACCAGCGTGGGCACGCGCACGATCAGCGGAGGTGTGCTCGGGGCGGGCCCCTCGACTCCGCTCGGGGCAGGCGCGGCCGATGGCGTTGATGTGCTCGGAGCCGATGCGGCGGATGACCTCGCGTCGCTTGAAGCCGTGGGTCCGATGTTCGAGGCGCGATAGTAGTTGAGTCCGCCGGTCAGCGCGCCGGGCTGCGACCACGCGGCGAGGTACACGGCCTTGTCCACTTCAGTCACCGATCCGTCTTTCAATCCCGCGCCAAGCACCATCGACGTCAGGCGCGCGTAGTCGTTGCCCGACAGCGTCGCTTCCGCCTCGGGACTGCGGAACATCAGCATGTACAGGCTGGCCTGCTGCTGCGCGGGATTCTCGCGAAGCTCGCGCGCGAACACGGTGGGATGCGGCGCGTTGATGATGACCAGCTTGTCCAGCATTTCGGGATGCTGCGCCGCGAAGACCCACGCGACCACGCCGCCCCAGTCGTGGGCAACGAGCGTGAAGCGCGATCCGCCCGCGGTCTTCAGGATCTCGTCGGCGAGCGCGCGGACGTCCTCGACCAGCACCGGTATCTGGTACGCGGATAATTCCGCCGGCTTCGACGACAGGTTGTAGCCGCGCATGTCCGGCGCGACGACGGTGTGATCGCGGCTGAATTCTGGAATCTGGTTCTTCCACTCGTACCAGAACTCAGGGAAACCGTGCAGGAAGACGATGAGCGGACCGCGTCCGGCGCGCGCGTAGTGCAGACGGACGCCGTTGACGTTGGCGTACTGATGAGTGAGCGGCGGCGCCGGCACTTGCCCATCGCCGAGCGCGGACGGCGCCGCGCTCGGCGATGGATACAAGCCAACTCCCGCCACCAATCCAGCGATCGCCGTGACGATCGCGCGGATCATTTCTTCGCCTGCGCCATCCGCTCGTTCATCTGACGCGTGAGGTGCGGCACCTGCCCGATCATCCGCTGCATCGTCATGAGCTGCCCGCGGTGGTGCATCTCGTGTTCCTTCGGCGACAGCAGCATCTCGAAGCGGCTCTTGGTCGCCGGCGTCGCGCCGGGCGGCATCGTCACGGATTCGGCGAGGAACGAGTCGCTCAGGCTCTCGACGAACGCCGCGAACTTGTCTCCCTCGGATTTCAGGAACGCGATCGTCTCGGCCTTGTTGCGCGGCCTGGCTTCCTCGGCCGTCACCTTCTGGAAGAGCTCGGGGAAGTTCACCAGCTTGAGGTCGTTGATCTTGTTGCTCTGGATGTGGAGCTGAAAGCCCGGACCGAGCGCGATGTGCACCAGCGTCTGGCCCACCGTGCGCGACTCGGGCGCCGGCTTGAAGCCGTACTTCTCCTCTGGAATCTCGTTCGCAATCTGAAGCGTGTTGCCGCGCACCTGGCGGAAACTTGCCGCGATCTCTTTGGCTCCATAGTACGTCATGGTTTCTCTCCTTTATCTAATACCACCCGATGGGTTGTTCCGAGAGGTTGATATACACCTGTTTGACGTTCAAATACTCTTCGACGCCCCACTTGCCCAGCTCACGGCCGATGCCGCTCTGCTTGTAGCCGCCCCAGGGCGCTTCAACGTACGTCGGCTGCATGTGGTTCACCCATACGATGCCGGCGCGCAGGTTCTTCACCGTCCGCATGGCGCGGAAGATGTCGCGCGTCCAGACGGCCGCGGCGAGGCCGTAGTAGGTGTCGTTGGCAATCCGCAACGCGTCTTCCTCGGTGTCGAACGGGATGACGCTGGCGACGGGCCCGAAGATTTCTTCCCGCGCGATGCGGTTCGAGTTGTCGACGTCGTAGAAGATCGTCGGCTCGACGAAATACCCGCGTTCGAGCGCTTGGCCCTTTGCGCGGCCGCCGCCGAGCGCGATCTTGGCTTCGCGTTTCCCAATCTCCTGGTACTCGAGGACGCGGTCGAACTGCTCGCGACTGACGAGCGCGCCCATCTTCGTTTCGCGATCGAGCGGCGGGCCGAGCGTGATGCCGCGCGCCTTCTCGACCATCGCGTCGAGAAACTTCTTGTAGATCGGCCGCTGCACCAGAATGCGACTCCCGGCCGAGCACACTTCCCCCTGGTTGACGAAGATGCCGAAGAGCGCGCCCTCCACGGCGACGTCGAAGTCCGCGTCGGCGAAGAAAATATTCGGCGACTTGCCGCCCAGCTCGAGCGAGATCTTCTTCAGCGTGCCCGCCGCGCCGCGCATGATCGCCTTGCCGACCTCGGCGCTGCCCGTGAACGCGATCTTGTCCACGTCGGGATGGTCGACGATGGCCGCGCCGGCGTTCTCGCCGACGCCGGTGACGATGTTGATCACGCCGGGCGGGAGGCCGCAGTCGGCGAAGCTCGACGCCAGTTCGAGGACCGTGAGCGGCGTCTGCTCGGCGGGCTTGAGGACCGTCGTGCAACCGGCGCAGATCGCCGGCGCCAGTTTCCACGCCGCCATCATCAGCGGGTAGTTCCACGGGATGATCTGGCCGGCGACCCCGATCGGCTCGCGCAGCGCGAGGCTCATCGCGTTGTCGGGCACCGGAATCACGTCGCCGTGGATCTTCGTCGCCATGCCGCCGTAGTACTCGAAGCAGGTCGCGACGTCGGCGACGTCGAACTCGGCCTCGACGATGGGCTTGCCCGTGTTGCGGCATTCGAGCTCGGCGAGCTCGCTGGCGCGCGCGCGAACGGCCTCGGCGATCTTGAACAGGATCCGCCCGCGCTCCTGCGCCGTTGTTTCCTTCCACGCGCCTTCGTCGAACGCCATGCGCGCGGCGCGCACGGCGCGCGCGACGTCCGCGGCGCCGGCGTCGGGAACGCGGGCGATGACGTCGGTGGTCGAAGGATCGATGACGTCCAACGTCGCCGAGGACTCGGGCGCGACGAATTCGCCGTTGATGTAGAGGGGATAGGTCTTCACAGATGGAAGGGCCGCCTTCGCGCCGGTCGGCGCGTCGGCGGCCAAACTGCAACTATATTCAGTTGCGGAAACCGTTGTAAAGTTTGCCCCATGACGAACATGAAACACGCGCTCTTGATCGTCGCGCTCGTCGTCTGTCATCCGGTCCACCCAGGACACGACCGACTCCGTGCTCAGGACGCGCGTCCGACGTTCACCGTCGGGACCGCGATGGCGCAGCGCGGCCACAAAGCGTACGGCGTCATCCACGTGCCGCTCGGTGTGGACGCGGGCTACGACATTCCGGTTGTCGTCGTCCACGGCGCGCGGCCGGGTCCGGTGCTCGCGGTCGTGTCCGGCGCGCACGGCACCGAGTACGCCTCCATCCTCGCCGTCGAGGCGCTGATCGATTCGCCGTCCGCGAATCCCGCCGAGGTGTCCGGGACGCTGATTCTCGTGCCGCTGGTCAACGTGCCGTCGTTCGAGCGCATCACGCCGCACGTAAACCCGATCGACGAGAAGAGCATGAACCGCTACTACCCGGGCAACCCGAACGGCACGCAGACCGATCGCGCGTCGGCCGTCATGACCAAAGAAGTCGTGGAGCAGTGTGACCATTTAATCGACCTGCACGGCGGCGATCTCGATGAGAATCTCCGGCCCTACAGCTACTGGACCGTGACGGGCAACCAGAAACAAGACGAGTTCTCGCGGGGCATGGTGCTCGCGTTCGGACTCGATCACATCATCATCTCGAGAGATCGTCCGAAGGATCCGAACGCCTCGCGCTTCCTGGAAAACACCGCGTCGACGCGCGGCAAGCCGTCGTTCACGGCTGAGGCCGGCCGATCCGGTCCGGTGGAGGCCAGCGACGTCGCGCTCCTGTCGGACGGCGTGCTGAAGGTGATGGGGCATCTGAAGATGACGCGGCGCGCCGTGGCGCCCGTCGCGAAGCCGGTGTGGGTCGAGGTCACGACCGTCGCGTCGGAATACAACGGCGTGTTCTTCCCCCAAGTCTCGCGCGACGCGCACGTGACGAAGGGCAACCGCATCGGCATCGTTCGCGATTATCTGAATCGGCCGATCGCCGAGATCAACGCGCCGGAGAGCGGCATCATCATGTTCATCCGCGCGCTGCCGTCGCTGAAGAAAGGCGACACGATCGCGAGCCTTGGTGTCGTCAAACAGGATCCCAAATGAAACGGACCTACAACGACGCCGTTTCGGGGCGCATGCGAGGATGACTTCAGCCCCGTTGGCGCTGATCATTTTCGCGGCAGGCGCCGTTGCCGGAAGTCTCGGCGCCCTGCTCGGCCTCGGTGGCGGCGTGTTTCTGGTTCCCTTTCTCAACCTGGGACTCGGCTTTCCCTTCGGCGTGGCCGCCGCCATCAGTCTCACGACGGTCATCGCGACGTCGAGCTCGGTCTCCGCCGCGCGAGCGGGCAAACAGCTCATCAACATGAAGCTCGGGATGTTGTTGGAAGTGGCGACGGCGGGCGGGAGCCTGCTCGGCGGCGTCACGGCGCAGCTCGTCGCGCAGTCCACGCTCCAGCGGCTGTTCGGCGTCCTGTCGGCGCTGGTCGCCGTCATCATGTTGAGCCGCCTGCGGCGCCGCAACGTGATTCTCGATCCGACCGTCGATCCGGGCGTCCTCGGCGGGCGCTACCACGAAGCCGAGAGCGGCGGCGTCGTGACGTATCGCGTCAAGCGCCTGCCCGTGGCGATTGGCGCGTCTTTTCTTGCCGGGAGCGTGTCGTCGCTGCTCGGGATCGGCGGCGGCTTCATCAAAGTGCCCGTGCTGAACGCCTGGTGCGGCATTCCGCTGCGTGCGGCCGCCGCGACCAGCGCCTTCATGATCGGCGTGACGGCGACGGCGGGCGCCGTCATCTACTACGGTCACGGCCAGCTCGTGCCCGCGCTGGCGGCAGCCGCCATCCTCGGCGTGCAGCTCGGATCGTGGGGCGGCATGCGCTTCGGCGCCGCGGCGTCCGTGAAGTGGCTCAAAGTGCTGATGGCGGTCGTGCTGTTCGTGATCTCGGTGATGATGCTCGCGCGGGGGATTCGATGAGCGGGACGCTCGATCGCGGCGCCGCCCTTCCGGGGGCTCAAGGCGGCGACCCACAGCCGCTCGAGGTCGTCGTCGGGCTCGTGCTGCGCGCCGGCGTGACGTTGAGCTCGGCGTGCCTGGCGGTCGGGGTCGTGTTGTCGATGTTTGGCGCATCGGCTGCCGCCGCGGACATCCTTCTTCATGTCGGCGTCATCGTGCTGCTGGCGACGCCTGTCGCCCGCGTGGTCGCGTCGATCGTGCAGTACGTCGGCGGACGCGACTGGCCGTTCGCCGCGCTCACGGCGATCGTTCTGCTCGAGCTCATGGCGAGCGTCGTCGCGGCGCTCGTGTTCAACAAGCGACTGTAGCGCGGGTCCTCTGGACCCCGCCGGCCCACGCCGGGTCCGAAAGGACCCGGCCTACATGTCACCGGCCCACGCCGGGCGACGCCGGGTCCGAAAGGACCCGGCCTACAGATCGACGCGACACATCAAGGCGCCTCGCGCTCGCGGAGACGCGCGTGAATCAACGCGATCTCGTCCGCGGAAAACTTCAGACGACCGGCGATCCCCGGCAATTACCTGTCAGGTAATGACGCGTTCCGATTAGATCAGGTTGCACGCGGGGTGCACGCCGTGGACGCGCGGCTATGTCGGCTATTTCGCGGGCAGGGTGCGAAGCAGCAGGGCGACGATCCCGACGACGCTGACCAACTGACCGACCCAGAAAACAAACGCCCACTTCAGCAGCCCGAAGCGGCCGTCGGCCATCTCCTGCCGGAGCGCGGCGAACCCGGTCTGCATCTCGCCGCGAAGCTGAGCCAGCTCGAGTCGCAGCTTCGAGGTTTCCTCGACGAGGCGGCGGTCGAAACGCTCAGTGCATTGAGTCATGGCGCTCTCCGCGCACGCGCGATGCCCCGCGTTCAGCATCTCCACCAGCGCCGCCGATCCCGATTCGCCCAGCCGCTCTTCCAAGGCGACGGGCACGGGCACGAATCTCATAGACCGCCCTCAATTTCTGGACCCGACCCCGCGACGACGATGCCATCGTCAAACGGCGGTGTCAAGCGTCACCAGCAGCCTACAGCTTGTACGCATCGGCCACAGGGCGAAGCGGGCGATCGAACCACAGCGGCCGGCGAAGGCCGTCCGGTCCGGGCGCCGGCCGCGTCATCGCGAGCCACTCCTTGTAGACCTCGTGGGACTTGTCGGTGTCGACGAAGATGTCGCCGTACCGATCGTCGGGCCCCGCCTTCTCGAGCGTGACGCGCTGATGCCAGCAGTGCATGCCGCTTACCGGATCCGGCTGGACGGGAAACGTCAGGTTCTGATGAACACCGATTTCACTCCACCAGATGCGCGACGTGTCGGGATCGTGGCTCGCGTACGGTTGCGCGCCGTGCACCTGCGACACTGTGTAGCCGCTGCCCTGACGATCGATCGTCACCAGCGCGGACGCGACGCGGTTGCCCATCTCCTCGTGCAGACGCCAGCGGCCGAGGTGATGCGACATGCCGAGGACGCCGGGCCGAATGCCTTCGGTGACCCACGCGCGCGTGACGAAGTAGCCGATCCGCGTCCGCACTTTGACGAGATCGCCCGTCGCGACGCCGTAGCGCCGCGCGTCTTCGGTCGCGATCCAGAG
>JACPZV010000475.1 GCA_016195295.1 Acidobacteriota bacterium | reverse complement strand
TGTTCACCCGTAGCCTACCTCACCGGCGTCCGGATCCGCCGCAGTCACCTCGCGTTCAATCCGGCCCGCCGCCGCGGCCACGCTGAACTCTGAAATCTGAATTCCGTTCGGCGTTGATAGAATACGCCCTTCCGCCTGGAGGCTCCATGCTGCCGACGATTTTGCTTTCGCTCGTCCTGACCGCGAGCCGTGCGGACGCCGTGGCGCCATTGCAAGCGCCAGATCAGCCGCTTGCGGCGAGCGACGCGGTCGACGAGACGCGGCCGGTCGACGTGCCCGCGCCGAGCGAGAAGGCCCTAGTGTTTCACCGGAGCGGCAACGTGCTGTGGGCGGTCAATCAAGTGTGGTCGCTCCTCATGCTCACGAGCTGATGTTCGTGATGGGCCACGAGATGGGGCATTACGCGCTGGGTCACGTGTGGCAGCTCATCGCGTTGTCGTCGCTCACTCGTCATCACGCCGGCCGAACTCGCGTTCACACGACACGTCGAGCATGAAGCCGATCGGTTCGGCCTTGAGATCACGCAAACCAACCGCAGCGCGGCGATGGCGTTCGTGAAGCTGCAGACTGACGTGCTAGCCGTGCCGCGACCGGGTCTGGTGTACAAGATCTGGCGCGAGAGCCATCCGCCGCTCGGCGAACGCATCGACTTTGCGAATGACTATCGTCCCTGGCGCGAGGGCCAGCCGCTGACCTACGGCGACAGATTCAAGAAGGAGTGATGGGGTGATATAGGCGCTAACACTCCATCACGCTATCGCCACATCACTCCATCACTCCATCATCACATCTGCTCGACCGCGTAGCCTTTGGCCTTGAGCATGGCGACAAGGCCATCCGGACCGACGAGGTGGGCGGCGCCGACGACGACCAGCGCGTGGCCGCGGCGGGCGAAGAGGGCTTCGATCTTCGGCATCCAGTTCTTGTTGCGTCCGACGAGCAGCCGCTGATAGAGCGCGGGATCCTGCCGCAGGCCGGAGAGCACGACGCGCTCGACCGCGGGGACGTCGCCCGTGCGCCACGCGTCCATCATCTTCGACATGGCGGCTTTTTCCGCGTCGATGTCCTTCAGCGTCTGCGCCAGCATGTGATCCTGCTGATCCATCGTCATCGCGTCGAAGAGGGACAACTGATCGTCGGCGGTCTCCAGCCCTTGGACGCCTTTGCTGTCGTTCCTGGCCTCGTCGTAGAAATGTTTGTCGAGACCGAGCTCGGGATCGAGGCCGGCCTTCTGCCACTCCATGGCCTCGACCATCAGCGCCACCATCCAGGGCTTCAGCAGCTTGAGCGGCTCTATCGGGAGACCGGAGCTCGCCGCGTGTTGGGCGAGCAGCGCGTACGTGGAGGCCGAGACGACCTTGTCGAGCGGTTGCGACGACGACAGCATGCCGCGCATCAGCAGCTGCATCTGCGACGACGGATCCATCATGTCGCCGAGGTCCACTTCCTCGACGAGCAGGTCCGAATCCTTGTAGGCCGCTTCGAGCGACGCGTTGAGCGGATACATATTGCTCGACAGCATGTGGACCGATCCGACAAGGTAGACGACGCCGCCGCGGCTGCTGGCCTTCCACGCAAACGCGCGGCCGGCGGCGTGCAGCGGCGCGAGAAGAGCGATGGCGGCGGCGATGACGCCGGCGACGAGAAACTTGCGCCGCCCGCCGGAGGTTGGAGGCTGGAGGCTGGAGGCTGGGAAACTCACGCTCATACGTCCAACATCTTACCGGGATTCATCCGGTTGTCCGGGTCAAGAGTGCGCTTGATTGCACGCATCACGTCGAGGGCGGGTCCGTGCTCGGCCTCGAGATACTTCATCTTACCGACGCCGACGCCATGCTCGCCGCTGCACGTGCCGCCCAAGGCGAGCGCGCGCCGGACCATTCGATCGTTCAGGCGGCCGGCCTCTTCGAGCTCGGCCCCGTTGTCCGGGTCGAGCACATATATAAGGTGGAAGTTGCCGTCACCAGCGTGGCCGACGAGGCAGATCGGAAACGAGGCGCCGGCATTGTCCTTCTTGGTCTCCACGACGCACTCAGCCAGCTTCGAGATCGGGACGCAAACGTCCGTCGTCCAGCCGCGCGCGCCTGGCCGCAGCGCCAGCGCCGCGTAGAGCGCCTCGTGGCGCGCTTGCCACAGCTTCTCGCGATCCTCGAGCCGTGTGGCCCACTGAAAGCCGCGTCCCCCGCGCTCGGTCGCCAGGCCTTGCACGGTCGCCGCTTGATCCGCGACGTGATGCTCGCTGTCGCTGTGGAATTCGAAGAACAGCGTCGGCGCGACGGCGTAGTTCGTCTTCGAGTATCGATTCACGGCATCGAGCTGCGTTTCGTCGAGCAGCTCGATGCGCGCGACCGGAACGCCGAGCTGAATCGTCTCGATGACGGTCTTGACCGCGCCTTCGATCGAATCAAAGGCGCAGACGGCGGCCGACACGGCTTCAGGCAACGGATGGAGCCGCAGCGTGACCTCGGTGATGACGCCGAGCGTGCCTTCCGATCCGACGAAGAGCCGCGTGAGATCGTAGCCGGCCGATGATTTGCGCGCGCGCGTCCCGGTCTTGATCACCGAGCCGTCGGCGAGCACGACCGTCAACCCGAGGACGTTCTCGCGCATCGTGCCGTAGCGCACGGCCGTCGTCCCCGAAGCGCGCGTCGCCGTCATGCCGCCGATCGTCGCATCCGCGCCGGGATCGACAGGGAAGGCCAGTCCGGTGTTGTTGAGCGCCTTGTTCAACTGCTTGCGCGTGACGCCGGCCTCGACGGTCGCGTCGAGATCGTCCACGCTGACCCGGACGACCTTGTTCATTTCGCGCAGATCGATCGAGATCCCGCCGCGAATCGCGTTGACGTGCCCTTCGAGCGACGTGCCGGCGCCGAACGGGACCACGGGCACGCCGAACTTCGCACTGATCTTCAGGATCTCGGCGACTTCCTCCGTCGTGTGTGGAAAACAGACGACGTCGGGCGAGGCTGGCGTGTGATACGACTCGCCGTGGCTGTGGTGATCGCGCACGGCCGCCGTGTCGTTCGCGCGCGGGCCGAGCAGCGTCTTGAGCTGTCCGATTGCGGCTTCGACGGAGCGCACGACTGCAGGCGTCGCCATGGGTTCAGTGTAACGGGGCCGGGCTAAGATGACACGGATCTTGTCAGCGGCTAACGCAGCGCCGCCGGTCGTACAATAGGCGTCGATGAGGGACCGACTGTTCGACATCGACGCCGTGCGGCGTGCAGATGTGACGCGGGTGCTCGCCGACGCGCTGAGCGGCGATCCACGGGTCGTGTTCGCGTATCTCCACGGTTCGTTCGTCGGAACGCAGCCGTTCCACGACATTGACGTCGGCGTCTATCTGAGCGATGCGCCGGCCGAACAGACTCGGCGGGTCGTCGAACTGGCCGATCACCTTTCCCGGCGCGTTGGATATCCGGTCGATGTCCGCGCGCTGAACGCCGCTCCCGTGCCCTTCGTGTTCCATGCGCTGCAGGGTGAATTGCTCGTCAGCCGAGACGAGGAGCGCCTGGCGGACGTGCTCGAAGGCACAGGGCGACGGTATCTGGACATTGCGCCGGTGCTGCGCCGGGCCACGCGTGACGCGTTCGCGCCGTGACGCTCGACGCCGATGTCGTCCGCTCGCGGTGCGCGGAGATCGAAGAGGCTGTCGCGCGACTTGAGCAGCTGGCGGCGCTTCCCCGGGATCAGTTCCTCGCCGATCGCGACAGCCAGGATATTGCCTGCTATCGCCTGCTCGTCGGCATCGAGGCCGCTCTGACCCTGTGCTATCACGTGACGACGAGGCGGCTTCGAAAAGCGCCAGACGATTACGCCGCGTGTTTCGCGATTCTCTGCGAGGCGGGCCTCGTTGCTCCGGACCTGTCGGAGCGGCTGCAGCAGATGGCCAGGTTTCGGAATCTCCTCGTCCACCTCTATTGGAAGCTCGACTACGGCCGCGTCTACGACATCATGCAGGGCGACATCGGCGACCTCCGCAGGTTTGCGTCGGCTATTGCTGCGCTCGTCTGAGTCGCCGATCGACAACCTCCAGCACGCTGCGGCGTGCGCTGCGGCGATCGGTTACTCGTGGTACGTGAGCGTCCGCTCGCGCCGGACGTAGCGGCCGCCATCGACCGGATCGAACACATGGCACGTGGTCATCTCGCCACCGTAGATATGAAGCGTGATGGACGGCGTGTCGAGCGCGTTGGCGAGGATGTGGTACTCGAACGGCGGAATCAGACAGCCGGCGGATCCCACCGACGCGTGCACGCAGCCCTTCATCTCGAACCGGTACGCGTCGGCCGATTCCTCGACGAGATCGAACTGCGTCACATCCATCTGGCCGGAGACGACCCCTTCCACGCACCAGATGCCGGCGTGATCGTGCAGCGGCGTGGCCTGGCCGGGGCCCCACGTCATGACCACGGCGGTGTAGCCGAGATCGTCGTTGCGATGGAGAAGTCGCCGCGCGTAGCCGTCAGGCCGAACGCGGTGGAAGCGCTCGGGCAGCGTGACGCGGCGCGCGCGGATGGCGTCCTGGAGTTCGTCCTTGATGCGCCGCGTGATCGCCTCGGGATCGCCGAGCCGCACGGCTTCGTCGACGCGCGCCATCAAGGAAGAAAGACCGTCGTCCATCGGCCCATCCCGCAATTCTGAAATCCTGCCATCCTGCAATATTCTAACCCTCATGTCCGCGTCGCCTGAACTCCCTGTCGTCGTGATTGGCGCTGGTCCGGCCGGCCTCACGGCGGCGTACGACCTCACGCGGCGCGGCGTGCCCACCGTCGTGTTCGATCAGGACGACCAAGTGGGTGGCCTCGCCAAGACGGTCGTCTACAAGGGATTTCGTTTCGACATCGGCGGACACCGGTTCTTCACGAAAATCACGACCGTACGCGATCTGTGGCACGAGCTGCTCGGTCCGGACCTCCTCCAGCGGCCGCGCCTCTCGCGCATCTTTTACAACGGCCGGTTCTTCGACTATCCGTTGCGCGCCACCAACGTCCTGATCACGCTCGGACCCGTGACGAGCGCGGCGGTCCTGCTCAGCTACCTGCGCGCGCGAGCGGCGCCCATCCGACCCGAGGTCAGTTTCGAGGACTGGATCTGCAATCGGTTCGGCCGCCGCCTCTTCACCTTGTTCTTCAAGAGCTACACCGAGAAGGTCTGGGGCATTCCCTGCAGTCAGATTGGCGCTCAGTGGGCGGCGCAGCGCATTAAAGGGCTGTCGCTCTGGACGGCTGCGCTCGCCATGCTCGGCGCCACACGGAAGGGGCGGATCAAGACACTGATTCACGAGTTCGAGTATCCGCGTCTGGGGCCGGGCATGATGTGGGAAGCGTGCCGCGACCGTATTCAGGACGCCGGCGGCCGCGTCGAGCTCGAGTCGCGCATCGTCGAGATTCAGCACGACGCCGCGGGCGTGCGCGCGGTGGTCATCGAACGCCGCGGCGTGCGTCGCGTCCAGCCGGCCTCGTACGTGATCTCGACGATGCCGATCCGGCATCTCGTGCGGTTCATGTCACCCGCGGCGCCGGACTCCGTCCGTCACGCAGCGGAGCAATTGAAGTACCGCGACTTCCTCACCGTGGCGCTCGTTGTCGATCAGGCGGACGTGTTTCCGGACAACTGGATCTACATCCACGATCCGTCGGTCCGCGTCGGACGCGTGCAGAACTTCAAGAACTGGAGTCCGGAGATGGTGCCGGACCCAACGCTCACGTGCCTGGGCCTCGAATACTTCTGCTCGGCCGGCGACGATCTCTGGGAGATGCCGGACGCGGATCTCATTGCCCTCGGCACACGTGAGATGAACGCGATCGGTCTGGTCCGCGGCGCGCGCATCGTCGACGCGACCGTGATGCGCGTCCACAAGGCGTACCCGGTGTACGACGATGGCTATGAGACCGCGCTGCAGGAGATCCGCGCGTGGCTCGCCCGCGTGCCAAAGCTGCAGCTCGTGGGCCGCAACGGCATGCACAAGTACAACAACCAGGACCACTCGATGCTCACGGCGCGGCTGGCGGTCCGGAATTACTTCGGCGAGCACCACGACCTCTGGGCGATCAACGCCGACGACGAATATCACGAGGAGTCCGCGGTGCGCGATCTCGCGGCGTCGCAGCCGCTCGTGCCGCGTCGGATGACCCATCTCGACTGACGCCGCGCCCGGAGACAATTTGTTTTCTCCGGCCGAGATGCTATTCTACGCAACAACTCTGCCATGCCGCAGCCAGCCTCTGCCGCGATAGAAGAAGGCGTGATCGACGTGCTCAAGACCGTCAGTCGACGGCCGATCGATCCAGAACTCGACAGCGACCTCGTCGTCGATCTGGGCTTTGACTCGCTCCAAGTCCTCGAGGTCATTGCGGAGCTGGAAGATCGCTTCGACATTTCTATTCCGCTCAACGACGTGCCCGCGACGCGGACCGTGGCGCAGGTCGTGGCGCAGGTCACGCAGCTCGTCGAGGAGCGACCCAAGTCCTGATGGCAAGGCTGCGGACGATGCCTGAAGCGATCGAGGAAGCCGCGCGCAACGGCGCGGGCTTTTTCTTTGTGTCGCCCGACGGCGAGACGTTCTGCTCGTACGCCGAGCTGCGCCACTCCGCCCTCCGCGTGGCCAGCGCACTGCGTGACGCCGGCCTGCGGCGCGGTGACCTCGTGGCCATCGTCCTCAGCGATGCGGACGAGTTTCTCACCACGCTCTTCGGCGCGTCGATGGCCGGCGTGATTCCAGCCTCGCTCTATCCTCCGGCGACGACGAGCGATCTTTCGCGATACCTCGAGATGACCACGACGATCCTGCGCGCGTCGGGCGCGCGCGCGGTCGTGACGACTGGCGCGCTCGCCCCAGCCTTCGAGAGCGTACGCGCGAATTGCGACGAGCTCTCGCTGGTCCTGGCGCGCGAACAGCTCGATGGCTGCGCGGCGGAACCCGACGCGTTGCCTTCGCTCGACGACATCGCGTTCGTGCAGTTCACGTCCGGGTCCACGTCGGCGCCCAAGGGCGTGGCGCTCACACACGCCAACGTGTCGGCCAACGTCGACGCCTTCAACGGCCCGGCGGGCGTCGGGACCTCGAAAGACGACGTCGCGGTGAGCTGGCTGCCGTTGAATCACGACATGGGGCTGGTCGGGATGGCATTCGGCGCGCTCTACGCGGCGCGTCCGTGCGTCCTGCTGCCGCCGCACGCCTTCGTCAAGCGGCCGTCCGAATGGCTTTCAGCGATCACGCGCCACGGCGGCAGCATCAGCTTCGCGCCCAATTTCGCGTACGATCTCTGCGTCCGGCGCGTGAAGGATCGCGACATGGCCGGACTGGATCTCTCGAGCTGGCGCGTCGCCGGCTGCGGAGCCGAGCCGATTCATCCGCCCACGCTCGCGGCGTTCACGAGCAAGTTTTCCGCCGTCGGGTTTCGCAAGACCAGCTTCCTG
This sequence comes from Acidobacteriota bacterium, assembly GCA_016195295.1. GTDB lineage: Bacteria > Acidobacteriota > Vicinamibacteria > Vicinamibacterales > CAVVIG01 > SRVP-36. The sequence goes on along the minus strand of JACPZV010000475.1, from coordinate 649 downwards.
CCCAGCTACGGGCTCGCCGAGCACGTGCTCGCCGCCACCTTCCCGACGCGCGGGCGCCTGCCGCGCACCGAGGAGGTGTCGGCCGATGCCCTCACCGAGCGGCGGATTGCGGTCCCGCACAAGGGCGAGGGGCTGTCGGTCGCCCTGGTCAGCTGCGGGAAACCCCTCCCGGAACACCGGATTCGTATCGTCGGCGAGGACGGCCGGCCGCTGCCCGAACGCCACGTCGGCGAAATCCTCCTCGCCGGTCCGTCGGTGATGCTGGGCTATTATAGGCGGGAAGCGCTGACCGCGCAGACGGTCCGGGACGGCTGGTTGCACACCGGCGATCTGGGCTATCTGTCCGAAGGCGAGTTGTTCGTGTGCGGCCGCGCCAAGGACATCATCATCGTCCACGGCCGGAAGTACCATCCGCAGGATCTCGAGTGGGCCGTCGACGGCCTGCCGGGCGTGCGGCGGGGGCGAGTGGTCGCGTTTGGCGCCACCGAGAACGGGCACGCCGACCGAGTGGTGATCGTGGCGGAGCCGAACGGGACCGTGCCGTCGCCCGTGCTCACCGAGACTATCCGTCTGCGGATTGGCGATTTGTTCGGTCTCTACGTCGATGACGTGGCCCTGGTGCCGAGCGGCACCGTCGGGCGGACGACGA
>JACPZV010000474.1 GCA_016195295.1 Acidobacteriota bacterium | reverse complement strand
AGGTGCGGCGTGCGATAAGATCGGGGCACGATGCACAGCGTGGCCATTCTGGCCGGCGGTCAGGCGACACGGTTCGGCGGGCGCGACAAGAGCGCGCTCGTTATCGGCGGCCGGACCATTCTCGATCGGCAGATCGCGGAGCTGTCCGCGCTGTCGACCGACCTGCTGATCGTCGGCGACATGCGACCCGGAGCGCGGGCCTTTCCCGCCTCCGCTTGGCCGCAAGAGGACCAAGCGACGGCGAGGCTCGCCGACGCGCCGGAGGCGCGACGGCGGCAGGGCCGCGAGGTCCGCGCCATCGCCGATCTCGTCCCGGGATGCGGCCCGCTCGGCGGAGTCCACGCGGCTTTGACCGAGGCCCGCGGCGACGCGGTGTTCGTGGTCGCGTGCGACATGCCGTACGTCACGGCACCGCTCGGCGCGTTCCTGCTGGACCTCGCGCGCGACGCGGATCTCGTCGTGCCGAGGACCGAACGCGGCTATCATCCGTTGTGCGCGGTGTACACCCGCGCGTGTCTCGCAGCCGTGGCGCGCCGCGTGGCGGAGCGCAGGCTGGCGCTGCGAGATCTCGTGGCCGATGTGCGGGCGCGCGTGGTAACGGTGGAGGAACTCGACCGGTTCGGCGCGTGCGACCGGCTGCTCGCCAACGTGAATACACCGGCCGAGTACGCGGGCCTCGAGAGTACCGACGCGCTTCAAGGTCACCAACTGTCATAGTACCACGAGCTTCACGCGCGCTCTGAGGCGCTCGTCACACGATCCGTCCATGATTCTGAGCGTTCAACGACTGGTCCATCGCGCGATCGCGGACGCGATTCGTCGGCAGTACGGTCTCGCGGAGATTCCCGTGTTCGCGGTGGAAGTCCCGCCGACCCGCGCGCTCGGCGACCTCGCCGTGCCGGTCGCGTTTCAGCTCGCGCGCACGCTGCGCAAGGCGCCGCGCGCAATCGCGCAGGAGCTCGCGCAGACGCTTGGCGCGATTCCCGGCGTGGCGCGCGTCGAGCCCGCGCCGAACGGCTATCTCAATCTGTATCTCGATCGGTCGGCGTACTTGCTGCCCCGCGTGCGGCAGCAGCTACCGCATGAGGCGGCTGCCAGCGAGAAGACGATCGTCGAACATACCGCCATCAATCCGAATAAGGCCGCGCACATCGGCCACTTGCGCAACGCCGTGCTCGGCGACGCGCTCGGGCGCGTTTTGCGGCTCCGTGGGACACCGGTCGAGATCCAGAACTACATCGACGATCTCGGCGTCCAGGTCGCGGACATCATCGTCGGCTTTCGCGAGCTCGAACATCGCACGCTCGACGACGTCCGGCAGATCGCCGACACGACGCGCATCGATTACTACTGTTGGGATCTCTATTCGCGCGTGACCCAGTGGTACGACGAGCGCCAGGACCATCTCGACGCACGGGCGCGCACGCTGCACGAGCTCGAGCACGGCGACCCCGGCGTCAACGACACCGCCGCGATGGGCGCCTTCATCGTCGACCGCATCGTGCGCGCGCACCTGGCGACGATGGCGCGGCTGAACATCGCGTACGACCTCCTCACCTACGAGGGTGACATCGTACGGCTGCAGTTCTGGGCGCACGCCTTCGAGACGCTCAAGGCGCAGAACGCGATTTATCTGCAGACCGAAGGCAAGCTCGCGGGCTGCTGGGTGATGAAGATCGAAGAAGCGAGCCCCGCCGACGCCCGAGGAGACGCCCCTGGAAACGACGTCGGCGACGATGCGCGGGAAAAAGTGATCGTCCGATCGAACGGCGTCGTGACCTACATCGGCAAGGATCTCGCGAATCAGTTCTGGAAGCTGGGTCTCCTGGGCCGCGACTTCCACTACCGGGTGTTCGCGACGCAAGCCAACGGCCGCGCGCTGTGGGCGACGACGTCGGGCGCCGGCGAAGCCGGCGCGCGCGAGCTGGGCTACTCGACCGATGGCGCTGACGCGTCGAAGCCGTTCGTCGAGGTCTCCGGACGCAAGGGGCTGGGCGTGAAGATCGACGACCTGCTCGATCTGCTCACGAACAAGGCGACCGCGGAAGTCGCCAAGCGCAACCCGGAATTCCCGCCCGAAGACTGCCGCCGCGTGGGATCGCAGATTGCGGTCGCCGCCATCCGTTACTTCATGCTGAAGTACTCGCGCGGGAAGCTGATCGTCTTCGACATCGAGGAGGCGCTGAGCTTCGAAGGCGAGACCGGGCCGTACCTGCAATACGCCGCCGTCCGGGCGAACAATATCTTTCACAAGCTGCAAGAGCGGGAACACGTGGCCGAGGCGGAGATTCTCAGCGGACTGGAGACGCTGCCGGCCGTCGAACTGGCGGACGATGGTGAAGCGCACAATCTGTGGGCGGTCGTCTTCGAGGCCTCGCGGCTCGATGAAGTCGTCGAACAGGTCGTGCGGTCGCTCGAGTTCTCCGGCCTCGCGAAGTACGCGTTCGGGCTCGCGCAGTTGTTCAGCGCGTTCTATCATCGGTACCCGATCCTCAACGAGGAGCAGGCGGATCGGAAGCGCTGGCGTGCCGCGGGCGTGGCGTATTTCCGGATGCAGCTGACGCGCGCGTTGGATTTGATGGGTATCGAAGTGCCGTCTCGAATGTAGGGCAGGGCCTTCGCGGATGTAGGGCGTGTCCTTTCGGACGCGGATGTA
>JACPZV010000512.1 GCA_016195295.1 Acidobacteriota bacterium | reverse complement strand
GGCCGGCCGATCCGCTGGATTCTCTACACCTACGGCGGCCGCGTCGTCCCGTTCTCGATCTCACGCTCGTCTGTGGCGCAGACGGGGCAGGTGCAGGACGTCTCGTCGGGCGCGGTGACCTATGGTCACCGGTTCCTGACGACGAGCGGGCGCGCGGGTCGCGCGATCAAAGTCCGGTCGTTCGAGGAGTATCGCGCGCGGCTGCTCGAGAATTTCGTGATTCTCGCCCGCAGCGAGCGGCACGACAAAATCGCACGCGAGCTCGACGCCAAGGCCCGGCGTCTGCAGGGCCGCGTCAGTCGCACGGTGTACGCCGAGTCCGCGCTGTTGCGCGAAGTGCCGGATCTCGTCGAGTACCCGTCGGTCGTGGCCGGCACGTTCGCGCTCGAGTTCCTCGAGCTGCCAGAAGAAGTGCTGACGACGACGCTCATTCACCATCAGCATTACTTTCCGGTGGAATCGGAGGATGGGAAGCTGAAGAACGCGTTTCTCGCGGTCATCAACACCGAGCCGGACAACGAGCGAACGATCGCGCGCAACGCCGAGCGTGTCGTCTCGGCCCGCCTGCGCGATGCGCGGTTCTTCTGGGAAACGGACCGCAAGGTCCCGCTCGAGTCGCGCGTCGATCGGCTGTCCACGCTGCTGTTCCACAAGAAGGCCGGGTCATACAAGGACAAGGCCGAACGGATCGCCCATATCGCCGAGGACATTGCTCGCATTGCTTTCTTGAGAGGTGCGACTCAGGCGCCAGGTGGGATCCCGGATCTCGCCAAAGAGGCCGGCCGACTCGCGAAAGCCGACCTCACCACCGACATGGTGCGCGAGTTCCCGGAACTTCAGGGCACGATCGGCGGGATCTACGCTCGCGAGGAAGGGAAGCGCGAAGAGATCTGGAAGGCGATCTACTTTCACTACCTCCCAATCGCCGTCGAGCCTGACGCGCCGCCGTCACGGCAACAGCTAGGGGCCGCGGCGATTCCGTGGGCGGCGGTCTCGCTCGCCGACAAGCTGGACACCCTCATTAGTCTTTTCGTCGCGGGAGAACGGCCGACCGGGTCGAGAGATCCGTTTGGACTTCGGCGCGCCGCGCATGGCGCGGTGCGTGTGTTGATCGATCTGCCCGAGCTCACTGGACTGAATGTGCGGCCGACGGTGACGGAGCTGATCAGTCGCGTCCGCCAGCTGTATCCCGGCTTGGACGAGGAGGTATTTCAAGATCTCCTCGCCTTTATGCACGAGCGCGTGGCCAGTGTGTTCGAGCAGCGAGGCCACGATCGGCGCAACGTGCGGGCGCTCACCGTCGATCGGCACGCGCACCTCATACCGCTCGACGAGCGCCGGAAGCTTGAAGTGTTGCCAGAATTCACGAAGACGCAGGACTTTCAGAGACTGGCCGCCGCGTTCAAGCGCGTCCGAAATCTGGCAAAGCAGCTCGACATGGCTGATTTCGACAACGAAGAGAATCACGGTCCCCAGCTCGAGAATATCCTCGTTGAGCCGGCCGAAAGAACGCTGCTCAGCGAAATTGCTAATCGGGGCGACGCGATTCAAAAGTGCGTTGCGGGCGGCGTGAACTTCAGGGAAGCCTTTGCTGAAGCATCACGCTTTGGACCGGCAGTGGACAAATTCTTTGACGACGTGCTCGTGATGACCGAGGACGCGCGATTGCGGACCGCACGGCTGCGCTTACTTCGTCGTCTCGAGCGCTTGATGTTGAGGCTCGCGAATATCTCGGAGATTGTTCCGGAGGAGTCGAAGCAGGCCTAAGGGTCTGCGCTACAATCGCGGGTCGGCAGCGTGACGTTTTTCGCGGCGTGACACCCATTACCCAATTACCCAACTACTCAATCACCCAATTCATCTTTCGGAGCCGTTGATGTCGAAGAAAGTGAAGCCGCGGGCCACCAGCCACAGGAAGGTGTTCTTCTTCGGCTCCGGCAAAGCCGACGGCAACCGCCACATGAAAGATCTCCTCGGCGGCAAGGGCTCCGGCCTCGCCGAGATGACCAACGCGGGTCTGCCGGTGCCACCCGGCTTCACGATCTCGACCGACGTCTGCAACATCTACTACAAGGAGAAGAGCAAGATCCCCTCGTCTATCGACCGCGAGATCGCCGAGCACCTGAAGCGGCTCGAGAAAGTCGCGGGGGCCACGCTCGGATCGACCGAGAACCCGCTGCTCGTCTCGGTGCGGTCCGGCGCGAAGTTTTCGATGCCGGGCATGATGGACACGATCCTCAATCTCGGCCTCAACGATCGCGCCGTCGAGGGCTTGAAGCTCAGGACGCAGAACGGCCGATTCGCTTTCGACAGCTACCGCCGGTTCATCCAGATGTTCGGCAACGTCGTGCTCGAAATCCCGAAGGAGGCGTTCGAGCACGAGTTCGAGGGGGTGAAGAAGGCGCGCGGCGTGAAGCTCGACACGGCCCTCGACGAGCACGCGTTGCGCGAGGTCGTCGATCGCTACAAGAAAGTCGTGAAGGCCCGGGCGAACCGTAATTTTCCGCAGGACCCGAACGACCAGTTGAAGATGGCGCGCGACGCCGTGTTCCGCTCCTGGATGAATCCGCGCGCGATCGAGTACCGCCGGATCTACGACATCCCGGACCACATCGGGACCGCCGTCAACGTCCAAATGATGGTGTTCGGCAACACCGGCGATCGGTCGGCGACCGGCGTCGGCTTCACCCGGAATCCCGCTACGGGGACGAAAGAGTTCTTCGGCGAGTTTCTCATCAACGCCCAAGGCGAGGACGTCGTGGCCGGCATTCGCACACCGCAGCCCATCGGCGAGCTCGGTCGCGTGATGCCGAAAGCCTACAAGCAGCTGCGCGAGATCACGACGCGGCTCGAGCGCCACTACAAGGACGTCCAGGACTTCGAGTTCACGATTCAAGACGAGCGGTTGTTCATGCTGCAGACGCGCAGCGGCAAGCGCACGGGCTACGCGGCCGTCGTCATCGCGACCGATCTGGTGGCCGAGCGCCTGGTCACGCCGAAGGAAGCCGTCCTCCTCGTCGATCCGGAGTCGCTCAACCAGTTGCTCGCGCCGGGATTCGATCAGGACGAGTGGAAGAAGATTCCGACGGCGACGAAAGGCCTGCCGGCGTCGCCGGGCGCCGCGAGCGGCCAGGTGGTGTTCACGGCAGACGAGGCGGTCGCGTGGACGCGGCAGGGCAAGCAGGTGATTCTCGTCCGGCGAGAGACGGTGCCGGACGACATTCATGGCATGTTCGTGTCGCAGGGCATTCTGACGGCAACGGGCGGCATGACGTCGCACGCCGCCGTCGTCGGCCGGCAAATGGGCAAGCCGTCAGTGGTCGGCGCGGGCGGCCTCGAGATCGAGGAGAAGGCCAAGCAGTGCCGCGTCGGCGGCAAGACGATACGAGAGGGCGACTACCTGTCGTTCGACGGACTGACCGGCGAGGTCAAGATCGCGCGCGTCGCCTCGAAGCCGAGCGAGATCCTGCAGGTCGTCAACGGCACGCTGGAGGCGAAAAGCTCGAACATCTACCAGCGGTTCGACAAGCTGCTCTCATGGGCCGACAAATTCCGGCGACTGGGCGTCTACGCCAACGCGGATTTGCCGGATCAGGCGGCGCTGGCCCACGCGTTCGGCGCGCGTGGCATCGGGTTATGCCGGACGGAACACATGTTCTTCGGCGAAGGCCGGATTCCCATCGTGCAGCGCATGATCCTCGCCGAGACGGAAGCCGACCGCCGCCGTGCGCTGACCGAGCTGCTGCCGCTCCAGCGCGACGATTTCTATGGCGTCTTCAAGGCCATGCGCGGCTGCCCGGTCACCATCCGGACGATCGATCCGCCGCTGCACGAGTTCCTGCCCAAGCGCGAAGACTTGATGGTGGCGATCGCGCGGCTCGAGAGCGCGAACAAGACCGATCCGGCCGCAGACGAGCCGGCGGTGCTCAAGGAGAAGCGCCGCCTGCTGCACCGCGTCGAGCAGCTGCACGAGTTCAACCCGATGCTCGGCCATCGCGGCGTCCGCCTCGGGATCACGTATCCCGAAATCACCGAGATGCAGACGCGGGCGATCCTCGAGGCCGCCTGCCGGCTGAACAAGGAAGGCATCAGGATCGCGCCCGAGATCATGATTCCGCTCGTGGGCCACGTGAAGGAGCTGCGCGATCAGAAGGCCATCGTCGATCGCGTGGCCGCCGAGGTCATGAACGAGCAGGGGATTCGAATCAAGTATCTGGTGGGCACGATGATCGAGGTGCCGCGCGGATCGATCGTGGCCGACGAGATTGCGCAGGAGGCGGAGTTCTTCTCGTTCGGCACGAACGACCTGACGCAGCTCACGTTCGGCTTCTCGCGCGACGACATCGGGAAGTTTCTCAAGATCTATCAAGACAAGAAGATTCTCGACAAAGATCCGTTCGCATCGATCGACGTCCAGGGCGTGGGGGATCTCGTGCGCGTCGGCGTCGAGCGCGGACGCAAGGCGCGGCCGGACCTGAAGCTTGGCATCTGCGGCGAGCATGGCGGGGACGCGGCCTCGGTCCACTTCTTCCACAAGGTCGGCCTCGACTACGTCAGCGCCTCGCCGTACCGCATTCCCGTCGCCCGGCTGGCGGCCGCGCAGGCGGCGCTGGCCGTGAAGGTAGGAGACTGAAGGGTCTCAACGTTCTTTTCATGCCGAAGATCACGCGTCATGCCGAAGATCACGCGCCTGCCCGCCGACCTCGCCAACCAGATCGCGGCCGGAGAGGTCGTCGAGCGTCCGGCCTCCGTCGTCAAGGAGCTCATCGAGAACGCCATCGATGCGGGCGCGCGTCGCCTGCTCATTCACGTGGAACTCGGCGGCAAAAAGCAAGTGCGCGTCGAAGACGACGGGGAAGGCATGGAGGCCGAGGACGCACGACTGGCGATCGAGCGTCACGCGACAAGCAAAATCACACGAGCTGAAGATCTCGCGGCGATTCGCACCCTGGGGTTTCGTGGCGAAGCGCTGCCGTCTATCGCCTCAGTGTCCCACTTCGTGCTGCGCACCCGGGCGCGTGGCGAGCAGAGCGGGACGGAGATTCGCGTCAACGGCGGTGCAGTCGCTTCCGTCAGAGAGAGCGGCGCCGCGGAAGGCACGGCGGTCGAGGTCAACGATCTCTTCTACAACTTGCCGGCGCGGCGGAAGTTTCTGAAATCGGACGGGGGAGAGGCCGCGCAGGTGTCGCGCGTCGTGACCCAGCTCGCGCTCGCGTATCCCGAGATTGGCTTCACGCTGACTAGCGCCGCGCGCACGGTCCTGCAGTGTCCACCTGTCGCGTCGCGTCGCGATCGGCTCTACCAAATCTACGGCGAACGCGACGATCTCATGGAAGTGCGAAAGGAGGCGGGCGGCATGACGCTGACCGGCTTCATCGCGGCGCTCGCCGAGCAAGGTCCGACGCGTGGCCCGCAGCACGTCTTCATCAACCGGCGTATCGTGAAGGACCGTACGATCGCGCACGCCATCATCGATTCGTACAGCCAGGCGTCGATCAAGGAACGGAGCCCCGAAGTGCATCTCTTCATCGAGATGCCGCCCGACGCGCTGGACGTGAACGTCCATCCGACGAAGGCCGAGGTGCGATTCCGCGATCAATCGCTCGTGCACGAGGTCGTGCGGCGCGCGTTGATCGAAGCGCTCGGTCGGAGCGGCGCGCCGCAGCTCCAGCTCCGACCGGAGATGCCTGTCACGCCGACGCCGGTGACGGTGACATTGCCGGGCGTTCTCGCCAGCGGCGTTTATCCCAATCGGTGGACTCCTCCCAGCACCCTGCGAAATCCACTCAGCACCCTACAGCCGTCGCCACCTCGCACCCTACCGTCCTCACCCAGCACCCTGCAGGATCCACACAGCACCCTACGGGCTTCAGAAATGAAGCCCATGATCCCGCTGGGCCAATTCCGCGACACGTACATCATCGCCGTCGACTCAGACGGCGTGGCGATCATCGATCAGCACGTCGCGCACGAGCGTGTGTTGTTCGAGCGGGTGATGGAGAAGCTGACGGCCGGTCGACTGGAGTCGCAGCGCCTGCTGGTGCCGATAGTGCTCGACGTGGCGCCGTCCGCGCACCAGGCGCTCGTTGGTCGCGCGCGCGAGCTCGAACAGCTCGGCTTCGAGATCGAGAGTTTCGGCGCGGCCAGCGTGAAAGTCGCGGCGGTGCCCGCGCTGCTCAAAGCCGAGGACAGCGCGAGAGCGCTGCGGGCGCTCGCCGAGGATCTGGAAGGCCTCGATCGCGGCGCGCAGGTGCAGGACGCGCTGCAACGGATTGCGGCGACGACGGCATGCCATGCCGCGGTGAAGGCAAACTATCCGCTGACGTACGAGAAGATGACGCACATCCTCGACGAGCTGCGCGCGACCGCGTACTCGACCGTCTGCCCGCACGGCCGTCCCGTGATGCTTCGCCTGACGCGCCGAGAGATCGAGAAGAACTTCGAGCGGATCTGAGAGAGCAGGAAGGGCGGGTGGGGCAGGAGAGGCAGGAAGGGCGGGAAGGGCAGGAGGGTGGCGAACGCGCTCTTTTATCTAGGACGGTTGGGGCAACTGCTCGGGATGTGGTTGCTGCTCGTCGATGTCGTGATGGCGGGACCGATGGGACCCAGTCCTCGGTTGTTCGGCGTTGGTGTCGCCGTCTTCGTCGCCGGCTGGGGCCTTACCCGAATCGCAAAAAAAACGTAATATCCACCGTCTTGATCCACCGGTCGCTCGCCCGGCTCGCCGCCTGCGTCACCGCGCTGTGTGCGGCGTGCTGGATACTGTCCGCGTCGCTCCGCGCACAGCCCGCCGACGATGCGCGGTTCGAGGCGCTTGCCTCGCTCGTCTCCGACGAGATGCGCGAGTATCGGATCCCCGGCGTCGCCCTCGGCATCGTCGAGAACGGCGGGGTGACGACGCGCGGATTCGGCGTGACGAGCGTCGAGGATCCGTTGCCGATCACGACGCATACGGTGTTTCCGATCGCGTCGATCTCCAAGACTGTCGCGGCGACGGCGATGATGCGACTTATCGAGCAAGGTCGCGTGGATCTGCACGCACCGGTTCGAAAGTACCTGCCGGACTTTCGGGTGCAGGACGAGACGGTCAGCCGCGACGTGACGATCTGGCACCTGCTCACGCACACGAGCGGATGGGAAGGTCAGATTGCTCCGGCTGATCGCGGGGAAGAGACGCTCAAGAACTTTGTCGCGGGCCTTGGCACACTGATGCAGCTGGCGCCGCCGGGTGCCGCCTGGAGCTACAACAACGCCGGCTTCAGTGTCGCCGGTCGCGTGATCGAATCCGTCACCGGAATGTCGATCAACGCGGCGGTCCGCGACCTGGTGTTCAAACCGCTCGGACTCGAGCACGCCGGCACGACGCCGTCCGAGTTCCTGACTTGGAGATTCGCGCTCGGCCATTTCAACCGCGGGGACGATCCGTCCGTGCTCCAGCGGCCGTTCGCGCCGTCGACCAGCGTCACCGCCGGCGGCGTCGGCATGTGCCTCACCGACCTCCTGCGGTACGCGCAATTCCATCTCGGCGATGGAACGGCGTCGAGCGGCGAGCGCGTACTGAACCGTGCGACGCTCGACTTGATGAAGACGCCACAGCTGCGCAAGCAGGCCAACGACGATGACATCGGGATTCCGTGGCACCTGCGACGCGTAGGCGGCGTCCTCACGGCGGCGCACGGCGGCACGCTCGGCGGCCACATTCTTCTGCTGGAACTGGTGCCGGAGCGGCGGTTTGCGATTGGCATCCTCACCAACGCGTCGAACGGCTGGCGGCTGATTCAGGCCGTCGAACGCGCGGCGTTGAAGTCGTACGAGGGCATGACGTTTTCGATGAACCAGGCGATCGCGCATCGCGGGCTCGTCGAGACGCTGCCGATGGTCGAGCCGCTGGCGACGCAGCCGGATCCGGCGCCCTACGTCGGCCGCTACCTCCGCCCGATGAACGCCGTCGTCGTGCGCGCCGAGGGCCGGCACGCGTTCGTACAGGTGCGGCCGAATTCGGGGAATCCGCAACCCGAGATGGCCGTCGCGTTCTACGGTCCGGACCGCGCCGTGGTGCTCGATGGGCAGGACAAGGGGCAATCGATTGAGTTTGTGCGCGCGTCCGACGGCCGCGTGCGATGGGTCCGCGTGACCGGGCGGATTGCGGTACGGGAGGCGGCGCCATGACTCGCAGCGAGATTCAGACGCTGGTGGAGCGGTTCGTGAGCGCGTGGGCCGCGAAGGATCTGGATGCGCTGATCGCGTGTTATGACGAGCACACCGAGCTGATCAGCCCGCTGTTACACACCGTGCGGGGCATTGAAGCGATCGAACGGTCGCATCAAGACCTGTTCCTCTCGTTAGTAGGGCGGGTCCTTTCGGACCCGCCTGATCCTGGAGCTGCCTCGGTCCGCCGGGTCCGAACCGCCTCCGCCAAGGCTACGGCGGTCCGCCGAAGCGTTCCGCGAAGGCGGAAGGACCCGGCCTACAGATCGCTTATGAGTCGCCGCCCGGCGTGCGCCGCTTTTTCTTGATCTCCGCCCAGCCGTCCAGCCGGCGCTTGAGCTCTTTTTCGAAGCCGCGGTCCTTGGGCTCGTAGTACTGCCGACCCTGGAGCGCGGGCGGCAGGCACGACATGTCGGCCACGGCGTCGGCTTCGTGGTGCGCGTATTTGTAGCCCTTTCCGTAGTCCAGATCCTTCATCAACTTGGTCGGCGCATTGCGCAGGTGGAGCGGCACCGGCTCCGCGACGTCGCGTTGCGCATCGTCTGCGGCCCGTGAGTACGCTTCGTAGACGGCATTGCTTTTCGGCGCGGTTGCCAGGTAAATCGCCGCCTGCGCCAGTGCCGTGTTCCCCTCTGGCATGCCGATGAAGTGGACGGCGTCTTTCGCCGCCACGGCGACGGTCAGCGCCTGCGGGTCCGCGTTGCCGATGTCCTCCGACGCGAACCGCACGAGCCGGCGCGCGATGTACAACGGATCTTCGCCGGCCTCGACCATGCGCGCGAGCCAGTAGACCGAGGCGTCAGGGTCGCTATTGCGCATGGACTTGTGGAGCGCGGAAATCAGGTTGTAGTGCTCCTCGCCGGACTTGTCGTAGAGCAACGCGCGTCGCTGGATCGCCTGCTCGACGCGCGTCACGTCCAGACGCCGCTCGCCGTCCACGAGCGGCGCCGAAGCGACGCCAAGCTCGACCAGGTTCAGCGCCGACCGCGCGTCGCCGTTCGCGTAGACGGCGATCGCGCCGATTGCGTCCTCGTCTACGAGGACGTGCTGGGCGCCCAGTCCGCGTTCGACGTCCGTCAGCGCGCGCCGCACGATCGACGCCACTTCGTCCGTGGTCAGGCCGCGCAGGACGAATACCTTGGACCGGGAGAGCAGCGCGGCGTTCACCTCGAACGACGGATTCTCGGTGGTCGCGCCGATCAGGATGATGTCGCCGGCTTCCACGCGCGGCAGGAAGGCGTCCTGCTGCGCCTTGTTGAACCGGTGGATCTCATCGATGAAGACGATGGTCCGTCGTCCGGTCGATCGGCGGAGGCGCTCGGCCTCGGTCATGACGTCACGGATTTCCTTGATGCCGGAGAGGACCGCGCTGAACGAGACGAAGCGCGCTTTGGTTGTCTCCGCGATGATGCGCGCGAGCGTCGTCTTGCCCGTCCCCGGCGGGCCCCACAGGATGATGGACTGCAGGAGATCGCGTTCGATCGCCTCGCGCAACGGTCTACCTGGCGCCAGCAGCTCTTCCTGTCCGACGAATTCGTCGAACGTGCGCGGCCGCATGCGCTCAGCCAGCGGCGCGGGCGCTGTGTGTTTACGCGGCTCGTCTGGGAAAAGCGAGTCCATCATGATGTAGGCCGGGTCCTTTTGGACCCGGCGGATCAGGCGGGTCCGAAAGGACCCGCCCTACGTTCCCGACTTCGTTGCCGCGCCGCTTCGTAGACGAACACGGCGGCAGCGACCGCGGCGTTCAGTGATTCGACGGGCGCCTGCATGGGAATCGTCACCCGCTCGTCTGCGCTCGCGAGGATCGCGGGATCGAGCCCCGATCCCTCGCCACCGATGACGAGGGCCGCGGCGTTTCGGAAATCCGCGTCGAAAATCGATCGTCCATCCCGCGGCGCGGTCGCGAAGATCCGGCAGCCACGGCGTCGCATTTCAGCCAGCGCCGCGGGCGCGGTCTCGACGACGATCGGCAGGCGCAGCGCGCTGCCCATCGAGCCGCGCAGCGCCTTCCAGCCAAACGGATCGGCTGACGTTCCCGCCACGATGATGCCACTGGCTCCGCCGGCTTCCGCGACGCGCACGATCGCCCCGAGATTCCCGGGATCCTGAACGTCAACCGCGAGGACGATGAGCGGTGCCGACTCCGAAAAGAGTCCGGCCATCGGCGCCACGGGCCGATCGGCGAGCGCGACGATGGGGCTGGACGATCGGACGGGGCTCAGCGCCGCCATGACCGCAGATGTACCGGTCACGACGTCTACCTTCGCGTCGAGCAGGCGGCTCACGAGGCTCGCGACTTCGCGATCCGTGCCGGCGTCTGCTGCCACGGCGGCTTCGCGCAGATGAAGATCGGCCGCGAGTGCGTCCGACACGAGGTGAACGCCGTCCAGCAAGAGAGCGGCCGCATCGCCGTGCGCGGCGGCACGGTAGCGCGCCACAAGCGGATTCTGTCGGCTGGTGATGCGTCGCACGCGGGACAAGGATAGCACTGTGGTACTATTTGCCCGCGGCCGCGGGCCACATGGACACCATGAAAGATCGGCTGATCAGGAAGTTCGAAGAGGAAATTCACGCGCTCAATCACGAGCTCAAGCTCGAGCTGCCGAAGGAAATCAAGCGGGCGCGCGAGTTGGGCGACCTGCGCGAGAACGCGGAGTATCACGCCGCGAAGGAACGCCAGCGCCTCGTGGAATCGCGCATCAGCCTGCTTCAGAAGCGCGTCGCGGAGATTTCGCTGATCAACATCGAGCGCATCCCCAAGGATCGCGCCGGCTTCGGATCGACGCTCGAGGTCGTCGAGGGCAACGGCGGCAAATTGACCTTCCAGTTGGTCATGCCCGAAGATGCGGACGCCGAGAAAGGGCTCATTTCGACGACCTCGCCGATCGGCCGCGCGTTTCTCAACAAAGAAGAAGGCGACTCGGTAAAAGTCGTCACGCCCGGCGGGCAGCGCGAGTTCGAGATCGTCAAGCTCACGACCATCCACGACGAAGCCGCCGGATGAGCGATCAGTCCGACGTCCTGACCGAACTCTACTCTCCACGACGTCGCACTGCGCTCGTCCTGGTCGGATCGGGAACGGCTGGCGCGTATCACGCCGGCGTCGTGCGGGCGCTCCAAGAGGCGGCCGTCAAGCTCGATCTCGTCGCCGGTCGCGGCGTGGGCGCGGTGGGCGCGCTGTTCGTCGCCATCGACGGCGCCCATCGGCTGTGGGACGAGAAGGGCTTCTGGCGCGCGCCGGCCGTCGAGCAGTTCTACGCCTGGCGGACGACGCCGCGCATTATCGCGTGGGCACTCGGCGCGGCGTTGACGATCGTCGCCGTACCGATCGCCGTTGTCGCGCTCGGCCTCGTCGTCTTTCCGATCGATTTCGTTTTGAAGACGGCGGGCCTGGGCGGCGCGCCGGGGCTGGTGGGCGCGTATGTGCGCGCCGCCCAGGTGGCGTTCGCGCCAACCATGCTGCCGACCTGGCTGCCGAGACTGGTGCTGCTGGTGTTGGGTGCGGCCGGCGCCGTGGCGTTCGGCGTTGGCGTCACGCGCGCGCGCGAGCATGGACGCGGGGCGTTCTGGTGGCGAGCCGTGCGCCCGCCGCTGTCGGTCGACGACGCGATCGAACAGTGTTGGCGGGTGTTATGGGATCTCGTGGGCGGCGCCGCGCAGGTCAAACAGCCGCGGCCCGAAGAGCTGGGCCGTCGTTACGTGGACCTCTTGGCCGAGAACATCGGCCAGCCTGGTTTTCGCGAGCTGCTGATCACCGCGCACGACGCCGACGCGCATCGCGATCTCGTCTTTGCGCTCGTGGGGGAGAACCGGCGCGCCAGCTTGATTCGCCGTTCGACCAGCGAGGCCGCCGACGCGCGGCGGGCCGAGGTGCTCGACCTCGCCGGCGTGGATCGCGATCGCCTTGTCGACGCCGTCGCCGGCGCGCTCACGGTGCCGCTGGCGACGGAGTGGCACCGGATCACGTTTGCGCCCGATTCGTACTGGCGCGGCGAGACGCACCGCCTGTGCGACCGGCCCGCCAGCGTGATTCGGCTGATCGATGAGCTGATCGATCTCGGTGTCGAGCAGATCGTGTTGGTGTCCGCGGCTCCGGAAGCCACCGCGCCGCACGCGCTGGCCGCCCCGCCGCTCGACAGCCGCGGCCGCCTGGGCGAGTACCTGCAGTCGGCCGAGGCCGCGATCATTCGCGACGCGACCACCACGACCGGCGGCGTGCGCATCTTCACGATTCGTCCAGTTCACAATCCGATTGGACCGTTCGACTTCGGCGGTGGCTACGACGATCGATCGCATCGTCGTCTCGCTTTGGATGAGCTCCTCAACCGTGGCTACGCGGATGCGTACCATCAGTTCGTCGAGCCCGTCGTCGGCGCCAGCGGCGAGAGAGTAGCAAGGTTGAAGTCTGAGGTGTGAAGGGTGAAGTGTTCAATGAAAGGTCCTGCCACGGAACTGATTCACGCGGGCGAAACGGATCGCGGCGTGGCCGTGCCGCTGACGACGCCCATTTACGAGACCAGCACGTTCGTGTTCGAGAACGCGCAGGAGGTGCTGGCGTACAACGAGGGCCGCTCCTCGAAGTACCTCTACTCCCGCTACGCCAACCCGACGGTCGTCAGCGTCGAGGAGAAGCTCGCGGCGCTCGACCGCGCGGAAGCGGCGCTGGCGTTCTCGTCCGGCCAAGGCGCGACGACGACCATTCTCATGGCGCACGCGAAGGCGGGCGACGAAGTGATCTGCGGCGCGGCGATTTACGGCGGCACGCTGCACCTGCTCCACGATCTGCTCGCCAACTTCGGGATCGCGACGCGGTTCGTGTCGCTCGAGGATCTGGCGAACCTCGATCGCGTGCTCACGGCCCGCACGAGGCTGGTGTGGTTCGAATCGCCGATCAACCCGACGCTGCGGTGCGTCGACATCGGGCGGATCGCGGACGCCTGTCGCGCGCGAGGCGTGCTGTCGATCATCGACAACACGTTCGCGTGCCCGATCAACCAGCAACCGCTGGCGCTTGGCGTGGATCTGTCGATGCAAAGCGCGACCAAGTACCTCAACGGCCACAGCGACGTCACCGGCGGGGTCGTCTGCGGATCGCGCGCGCTCGTGGCACCGATCGAAAAAGCGCGGCGGCTGCTCGGCACCGTCATGGATCCGTACCCGGCCTACGCGCTCGGCCGCGGCCTGAAGACGCTCCCGCTGCGCATCGCGCGCCACAACGCGAACGCCCAGGCGGTCGCCGAGTTCCTGGCGAAGGATCGGCGGGTGAGCCGCGTCTACTACCCCGGTCTGCCGTCGCATCCCGATTACGAGATCGCGCGCCGGCAGATGGTCGGCTCTGGTGGGATGGTGTGCTTCGATCTGGATGGGCAGTACGATCGCGCCGCACGCGTCTACGATCGCGTGAAGATCGTGAAGCGCGCGGCGAGTTTGGGCGGCGTCGAAAGCCTGGTCAGCATGCCCGTGCTGACCTCGCAGTGGGGACACACCGAAGCGCAGCTCAAAGAGGCCGGCGTGACGAGAGGCATGGTCAGGCTCTCGGTCGGGCTTGAAGACGCCGACGATCTGATCGCCGACCTCGATCAGGCCTTAGAAAGGTAGAAGTCTGAAGGCTGAAGTCTGAAGTCTGAAGGATCTAACGAGTCTTTACTTCTTCGCTTTCACTTTTTCCTTCTCTTCCAACTTCAGCCTTCACACTTCTCACTTCTTTCGCGGGCTCGTGGGCAAGGAACTCGCGTGCCAGCTCGTGCAGACGAGTCGCCATCGCGGCTCCATCGAGTTGGCCGAACTTCTCGTGAAAGGCCCGCAACGGCATCACGGCCTTGGCCATGGCGCGGTGGCCGCCGGCGCTGCCGATGTCCGCGAAGAACCGCCGCACGAACTCGCCCGCATTCTTCGAGTAGCCCAGGTTCCTCACCGAGACGATCAGCGAGTCGTCGACGATGCCCGCGATCACGGTCCACTTCGCGTCTTCGAGCTGGAGGAAGAAATCGGCGACGTAGGGGATGAAGTCCTCGCGCGGCGACGGCCCGAGGAACGCGCAAAAGACCTGGTCCTGCAGTGAACCGCTGCGGAACGCCCGCAGCACGTAGTCGAGCCGTTCGAGCGTGATTTCAGCGCCTTCCATTTTTCGAATCAGCGCGGCGTCCGCGAGCGGATAGAGAAACGAGAACGCTTCCAGATCGACGCGATTGGTTTGCCGATTGAAGAACAGCGTGTCGGATTTGATGGCGTAGAGCATGGCCGTCGCCACGCGTTCAGAAATATTGACGTCGACGGCACGCAGGTGCTCGGTCAGGATTGTGGACGTGGATCCGTAATCCGGCCGGATGTCCTTGAAGACGGCCGCGGCGCCGGGCTGCTCGGGATGATGATCGATCACGAGATCCACCCGATCGATGAGGCCGTCGAAGTAATGCGGCTGGACATCGACCATCGCCACGCGATCGAATTCCTTGCCATGAATCGCGCCGAGAATCGCCGTCGTCCGGGTGCGGTGCAGGACGTTACGCAGCGCGAGACCGCTCGCCATGGCGTCCGGATCCGGATCGTTGTGAAGGACGATCAGGATCTTGTCCGCGTCGTTGAAGTAGCGCTGGTATTGCAGGACACGCGCGCGGGTGAGCGAGCGGCTGAACTCGGTCAGGAGGGGACCGCCGAACAGCTCGGACATCGACAAGTACGCGACGTCGGGAAACTCCCCGTGGAATTCGTCCGCCCGCTTCGCGCTCGCGTCGCTTCCGACGCCGAGGATGTAGACGAGCGTGCCGCCGGCATCACGCACGGCCTCCAGCGTCTTGCGGAGACCTTTGCGGCCGGTGTCCTCGATGATGACGCAGGTGCTGGGGCCGAGATCGGCTTTGACGTAGGTGTCGGTGCGGCGCGGGTCGCCGATCGCCACCGTCACGCCGGCGTCCTGTAGACGGCGCGCCAGCGGGCGGTTCTCGATGATGAACTCGACTTCGAAGCCAGGCAACAGGATCTCGTCGAGCATCCTGATGACGAGCTCGTTCTGACAGACAGCTAGGCACCGCATCGTTGCGCCAAACCCCGATTATACGCCCCGGCGGTGGCGAAGGACGCCCCCGCGGTGTAGAGTGCGCTCGTGCTGAACCGTGAACCACGACGAGAAGCGCGAGGACCACAAAGCGCACGAAGACCACAAAGGGGGTACTTCGTCTTCGAGCACCAACCACAGTCGATCAGAATGCAGCAGCGCATGATCCTCCAGCACATCGCCGACGTGACCGGCGGTCAGGCGTTCTTTCCGACGTCGGTGAAAGAACTGGACGGTGTGTACGCGAAGGTCGTCGCGCAGATCCGTGCGCAGTACATCGTCGGGTACCTGTCGACCAACGAAAAAGCCGACGGCGCGTGGCGCAAGGTGGAGTTGAAGATCGCGCGCAAAGATGGCGGGGACCTGCGGGTGCGGGCGCGAACGGGATACTTTGCGCCGTACAGGAAATAGAGGCAGGGGCTGGCACCTCGAAATTCAGGCGGCGGACAAGTCCGATTTGGCGCGCGATGGCCTCAACGACAAGATAGACAGCGTCCTGACAATCGTTCGGGACAATCGCGACTAGCCCCTAGTCCCTCGCCTCTGGTACGATTGCCAGTTCCCATGCCCTCCGTTTACGACCGCTTCTCGCTCGTCTCCGATTTCACGCTCGCCGGTGACCAGGAGCGCGCAATCAATGAGCTCGTCGACGGCCTTGAGCGCGGCGATCCTCATCAGGTGCTCCTCGGCGTCACCGGTTCGGGCAAGACGTTCACGATGGCCCAAACCATCGCCCGCGTGAACCGGCCGACGCTGGTGATGGTCCACAACAAGACGCTGGCCGCCCAGCTCTTCCAGGAATTCCGCCGTTTCTTTCCCGAGAACGCCGTCGAATATTTCGTCAGTTACTACGACTACTACCAGCCGGAAGCCTACGTCCCGTCGACCGACTCGTACATCGAGAAGGAGGCGACGATCAACGACGAGATCGACCGCATGCGGCTGTCCGCCACGCGGTCCCTCTTCGAACGCCGGGACGTGATCATCGTCGCGAGTGTCTCATGCATTTACGGCCTCGGATCGCCGGAAGCCTACTACGGCATGCTGCTGCCGCTCGAACGCGGCCAGCGCATCGGCCGCGAGCAGATCCTGCGCAAGCTGGTCGAGATTCAGTACGAGCGCAACGATCACGACTTCGGCCGCGGCACGTTTCGCGTCCGCGGCGACATCATCGAGGTCTATCCGTCGTACGAAGAGCAAGGCCTGCGGATTGAGTTGTTCGGCGATGATGTCGACGAGCTCGCCTCGTTCGACACACTCACGGGGAAAACGATCCGCCGGCACGATAAGATCGCCGTGTACCCGAAGTCGCACTTCGTCGCGCCGCGCGACCGCACGAAACGGGCGGTGGAGACGATTAAAGAAGAGCTGACCTGGCGGCGCGGCGCGCTTGAATCAGAGGGACGACTGCTCGAAGCGCAGCGGCTGCATCAACGGACGATGTTCGACCTGGAGATGATTCGCGAGATCGGGTATTGCCACGGCATCGAGAACTACGCGCGGCATCTGACGGGCCGCGCGCCCGGCGAGCCGCCGCCGACACTGCTGGACTACCTGCCGGCCGACGCGCTGATCATCGTCGACGAGAGCCACCAGACCGTGCCGCAAGTGCGCGGCATGTATCATGGCGACCGGTCGCGGAAAGAAGTCCTCGTCGCGTACGGATTCCGCCTGCCGTCGGCGCTCGACAACCGGCCGCTGAATTTCGAGGAGTGGGAGGCGCGCGTCAAACAGGTCATCTTCGTATCCGCCACGCCGGGTCCGTACGAGCTGGCCAAATCGCAGGGCGTCGTCGTGGAGCAGATCATTCGCCCGACGGGCCTGATCGACCCGCCGATCGACGTTCGGCCTGTGAAAGGGCAGGTGGACGATCTGCTGAAGGAGATCCGCGAGCGCGTCGATAGGGGCCAGCGCGTGCTCGTGACGACGCTCACCAAGCGCATGGCGGAGGATTTGACGCAGTACTATCAGGAGCTGGGCGTGCGCGTCCGCTACCTGCATTCAGACATTGAGACGCTCGAGCGCGTCCAAATCCTGCGGGACCTGAGGCGCGGCGCATTCGACGTCCTGGTGGGAATCAATCTGCTGCGGGAGGGACTCGATTTGCCGGAAGTCTCGTTGGTCGCGATTCTCGATGCGGACAAGGAGGGCTTCCTCCGCTCGGCGGGCTCGCTGATTCAGACGTCGGGCCGCGCGGCGCGCAACGTGAACGGCCGGGTCATCATGTACGCCGACACGGCGACGGATTCGATGCGCGCGGCCATCGGGGAAACCGAGCGTCGGCGCGCGCTGCAGGAAGCGTACAACGAGGAACACGGCATCACGCCGCAGTCTATCGTGAAAGCGATAGACGAGGTGATGTCGAGCGTCTACGAGCGCGACTACATGACGCCGACCGTCGTCAATGATGGGATCGAGCGGTTCAAGACGCAGGCCGAACTGGACGCGCACATCGCGTCGCTCCAGGCCGACATGCGCGCGGCGGCCGCCAATCTGGATTTCGAGAAGGCCGCGGCGATCCGCGACGACATCAAACGCCTGCGCAATCCAGAGCTCGGGCTCGCGCGGCCGGCCGGGAGGGCCTGACCGCGCGTGCTGCCCCTGCTCGAACGCTGGCTGAAGGCCGCGGCCCTGGAGGTCCAGGAGTACGTGCGCCTTGTCGCCGCCGCGTTCCGCGCCATCGTCACTCCGCCGATCTACCGGCACGACATCGTCGAACAGTTCGACGTGATCGGCGTCGGATCGCTGACCGTCGTGCTGCTGACGGGCCTGTTCACGGGCGCGGCGCTGGCGTCGCAGACGGGCCTGACGCTCGATCAATTCGGCGCGCGACCCGTCGTCGGCCGTCTTGTCAGCGCGTCGATGGTCAAGGAGCTCGGGCCGGTGCTCACCGCGCTGATGCTGACCGGCCGCATCGGCTCGGGGATCGCGGCGGAGCTGGGCTCGATGGTCGTCACCGATCAGATCAACGCGCTGCGGGCGCTGGGGACCGACCCCGTTCGCAAGCTCGTCGTGCCGCGCGTGCTGGCGGGCTTTTTCATGGCGCCCGTGCTGACGGTCATCTCGGACTTCGTCGGGATCTTTGGCGGCTGGATTGTCGCCAGGTTTCAGCTTCAGGTGGCGAGCGGCCTCTACTGGTCCTCGGTGACGCAGGCGCTGTTCATCCAGGATGTCGAGCAAGGGTTGGTCAAGCCGTTCGTGCTCGGCTTCGTCATCGTGACCATCGCGTGTCACGTCGGGCTGCGCACGAGCGGCGGCACGCAGGGCGTCGGCAAGGCCACGACCATTGCCGTGGTCGCTGGATCGGTCGCCGTGATCGCGATGGATTTCTTCGTGACACAGGTGCTCGTGTCGCTGATTTATTGAGCCATGGATGACGCGCGACAGATTCTGAGCGAAACCGGGGCGCCCGTCGTCGTGTTCGACAAGGTGCAGCTTGCCTTCGACGACAAGATCGTCCTGAAGGACGTCAGCTTCACCGTGATCAAAGGTCACACGAAGATCATTCTTGGCGCGAGCGGCGCCGGGAAGTCGATCACGCTGAAGCTCCTCCTGGGCCTGCTCCGCGCCGACGACGGCGTCGTCTGGGTGAACGGCCAGCGGGTGGATCAGCTCAGCGAACAGGACCTCATGCCCGTGCGCGCGGATCTCGGCATGATCTTCCAGGAGGGCGCGCTCTTCGACTCGCTGACCG
>JACPZV010000434.1 GCA_016195295.1 Acidobacteriota bacterium | reverse complement strand
GGATTTCATGCTGTCAATAAAACTCAACCACAGAGGACACGGAGGACACGGAGTCGGGATCGGATCCGGTACCTCCCCTTGGAGGTGTTCTCCTCCGTGTCCACCGTGTCCTCCGTGGTGGAGAGTCCTCGATCATAACACCGCGCCGAGAGACAGCACCGCAAGATACTCCCGGACCACGGTCGACAACCCGACGAACAGCGCGCGCGACATGATGGCGTGCCCAATCGACACCTCGTCTAGATAAGGCAACTCTCGGAAGATCGCGAGATTGTCGAGGTCCAGATCGTGGCCCGCGTTCACGCCGAGTCCGAGCGAGTGCGCCAGCCGCGCGGCGCGCACGAAGTCCTCGAACACGCGGCGGCCGGACTCGCTTCCGCC
This sequence comes from Acidobacteriota bacterium, assembly GCA_016195295.1. Classification (GTDB taxonomy): domain Bacteria; phylum Acidobacteriota; class Vicinamibacteria; order Vicinamibacterales; family CAVVIG01; genus SRVP-36. Next base: position 6,828 of record JACPZV010000434.1, on the reverse strand, counting down.
CTCGCACGCACGCGCGAACGGCTCGGTGTACAGCTCCACGCGATCGGCGCCAATCGACGCCGCCCACTCGATCGGGTCCGTCGCCGCGTCGACGAACAGGCTCACGCGAATGCCACGCGCGTGCAGCCGCGCGATCGCTTGCGGCAGTCCCGCGGTCTCCGGGCCACGGCGCCAGCCGGCTTGGCTCGTCACTTCGCCCGGCACCACCGGCACGAGCGTGCACTGATCGGGACGGACTTCGTCGGCCAGCGCGAGCACGTCGGGACGCGGATCGCCTTCGATGTTGAATTCCACCGTCGGCGCGTCGCGACGAAGGACGCGCGCGATGGCGCGCACATCGTCGGGCGTGATGTGCCGCCGATCCGCGCGCGGATGCACGGTGATGCCCGGCGCGCCCGCCTTCACACAGACGTCGACGGCCTCGAGTACGCTCGGCGCGCGTCCTCCGCGGGAATTGCGGAGCGTGGCGACTTTGTTGACGTTGACGGAGAGTTTGATCATGGGGTGCCTGGTGCTGGGTGCGGGGTGCTGAGGGCCGTGCTGGGTGCAGAGTGCGGGGTGCTGTGCTGGGTGCGGTGCGGGGTGCCACTGAGGTGCTTGGGACCACGAACGGCGCCAGCGAGTGGATCGCACACAGCACCTAGCACCCCGCACAGCACCCGGCACCCAGCACTCCGCACGGCACCCCGCACCCCGCACCTTACCCGAGCTCCTTCCTCACAACGTCCGCGATCTCTTGCGCCCAGCGCCGAATCTCGTCCTGATCCTGACCCTCAATCATGACGCGTAGCAGCGGCTCGGTGCCGGAGTAGCGCACGAGCAGCCGCCCCCGGTTCGCCACGCGCGCCTCGACGCCGGCGATCGCCCGGGCGACGGCCGGCACCGACTGCAGATCCACTTTCTCGCGCACGCGGACGTTCAGCAGCACCTGGGGGTAGGTCACGAGATCCGACGCCAGGTCCGCAAGCGAGCGTCCGCTCAGCAGCACCGTCCGGAGCACGTTCAGCGCCGTGCACAAGCCGTCGCCCGTGAACAAGTAATCCGAGAAGATGATGTGACCGGACTGCTCGCCGCCGAGCGACAGCCCGCGCGCGATCATCTCCTCCATCACGTACTTGTCGCCGACGGCGCACCGGACCATGCTGATGCCGAGCGGCCGGAGCGCGAGATCGAGGCCGATGTTGCTCATCACGGTGGCGACGATCGCGTGGCCCTTCAGGCGTCCCTCGCGCTGGAGCTGGCGCGCGCACATGAACAGAACGGCATCACCGTCGACGACCCGCCCGCGGTGGTCCGCGAAGATCGCGCGGTCGCCGTCGCCGTCGAACGCCACGCCCATCCGGCATCCGCGATCGACGACGAGGCGCGCGAGCGCTTCGGGATGCGTCGAACCGCAGCGCAGGTTGATGTTGTGCCCGTCCGGGTGATTGCCCACGACGATCGTGTCGAGACCGAGCGCTCTGAACAGCCGCGGCGTCACGGCCGTCGTCGCGCCGTTGGCGCAGTCCACGGCCAGCGAGAACCTCTTCAGCGCCGACGCGTCGGGCACCACCGCGCGAAGATGATCGAGATACGCGCCGATCAAATCGGCGCGCGGGACCGGATCCGGATCGCCGCCCTTCGCGTGCCACGAGGGGTCCGCGACCATCGCCTCCACGGCGCGTTCGACGCGCTCGGTGAACTTCTCGCCCTGATGGGAGAACACCTTGATGCCGTTGTCGTCGTACGGATTGTGCGACGCGGAGATCACGACGCCGGCCTCGAACGGGCCGGTGCGCGTCAGATACGCCACCGTCGGCGTCGGCACGACGCCGACGCTCGTCACGACCGCGCCCGCGCCCGCGGCGCCGTACGCGAGCTCGGCCTCGATCCACTCGCTGGATTCACGCGTGTCGCGACCGATCAACAGGCGCGGGTTCATCCGGTCAGCCGGGTCCAAAAGGACCCGGCCTACGTCCGCTACGCTCGGCAGCGCGCGGACGAGCGCGGCACCGAGACGTCGGACGGTGGAACGATCGAGCGGATAGCGCCCCGCGGCGCCCCGAATGCCGTCGGTGCCGAAGAGGCGCAGCGCGTCAGCGTTTGGCACTGGCGATTCGCACCTGGACCGACGCCGGCTCGATGTGAGTGACGCCCGCGTCGGGCGAGGAATAGGCGTGGACGGTCAACGAGTATTGGCCCGGCCCCAATCGCGCGAGATCGATGAACTCGAGGTTGCGGAGCTGCACGGGCCGGTTGCGCAGCGCGCGCTCGAGCGGCGCCGGGAGGATTTGCACCGTGACCGTCGCGGTGCGCGCGTTCTTCAGCCGCAGCGACGGATCGATCAACCCAATGATGACGTTCTCGCGGACGCGATCGCGCGCGCTCGCGACCGACACGGGCTCGGTCGGCGCCTCCGTCACGCGCCGCACGGCGCTTTCCGGCCCGATGACTTCAACCGTCGGCGGATCGCTGGTGATTTCGCCCACGACGTACCCCGGCGCCGGCCGTCCGTCCACCGCGGGCGCCACCTTCACCGATCGCGACGCCGACGGCTCGAACGCCATGGCGATCGCCGATGGCAGAACCTGGACGACTTCCACGCCGAAGGGCGCGCGCACTTGATCCGGCGTCAGCGGAAACAAGCGACGGCCCGATCGCGCGGCGCGCAGATCGAGCACGGCCACGACGTCGCCCGGCCCCACGCGGCTCAACGCCTCCGATTCGCCGCGCACCCGCACGTCGACGGTGGCCGGCGCCTCGCCGCTCAGCTCGAGGCCGGCGGGAATCTGCTGGATTTCGAGCGGGACGCGAAGGCCGCGCTCGACGATCTCCTGGCCGGAAACGGCCATCCACAGCAGCAGCGCAATCGCCACCGACAACAGCTTCAACCCGACGTACCGGAACGGCCAGATGGGACGCATCAGGTGAGCTGCGCCTCGCGCTTCTTCTGCGGCGCGCCTTTCGCGCGGCGCTGGAGGACGAGCGACCGCAAGCGCGCGCGGAGCTCGTCGGCATCGAGCCCGCGCTCGATGCCGCCGTCAACCACCACGGAAATGCCGCCGGTTTCCTCGGACACGACGATCGCCACCGCGTCGTTCTCCTCCGTCAATCCGATGGCGGCGCGGTGACGCGACCCCAGGTCCTTGCCGAGACGCGGATTCACCGTCAGCGGCAGAAAGCAGGCGGCCGCCGCCACGCGGTCGTCCTGCACGATGACCGCACCGTCGTGGAGAGGGGACGAAGGGTGAAAAATGCTGAGCAGCAGATCGTACGAGAGCACGGCGTCGAGCGGAATCCCGCCTTCAATGTAGTTGCGCAGACCGATCTGCCGCTCGAGCGCGATGATGGCGCCGATGCGTTGCGTCGAGAGCATGTTGACCGCGACGACGAGCTCTTCGATCGTCTCCTGCGCCGATTCGGCTTTCGCGAGATAGCGGAAGAAGGGCGCGCGGCCGAAGTGCGCCAGCGCGCGCCGGATGTCCGACTGAAACAGGACGATGACCGCGAAGACGATGTAGCCGGCCAGATTGCGGACGAGCCAGTTGACGGTCTCGAGATGCGCCCAGCGCGATCCGTAGAACAGGACCACGAACAGACCGACGCCAAACACCATCTGCACGGCGCGCGTGCCACGGATCAGCTTCAGCACTTCGTAGATCAGAATCGACACGACGAGGATGTCGACGAAGTCGACGAGCGAAGGACGATGAAGAAACGCTGCGAGCCAGGAGGTCAAAGTCGTTAGTCGTTAGTCGTTGGTCGTTAGTCGTTGGTCGTTAGTCGTGAGTCCCGCCTGTCTGAGCTGCTCCGCAACGCGGACCACTTGAACCATCGCACCGACCGCGTGGACGCGCAGGATGTGCGCGCCGGCCAGCACGGCAGCGGTCACGGCCGCCGCGGTGCCCCAGTCGCGTTCCGGCGCGGGCCGGCCGGCGACCGCGTCGTGCATGAACGATTTGCGCGAGGGTCCGACGAGCATCGGCCGACCCAGCGCCGCGGCCAGTTCGGGCAGACGCGCGAGGACACCATAACTGTGCGACGCGCGTTTGGCAAACCCGACCCCGGGATCCACGAGAATCCGATCGGGCGGGACGCCGCCGGCGGCGGCGCGGCGCATGCTGTCGCGTAGCTCCGCGGCGACGTCCGCGACGACGTCGGTATAGGTCGCGTCGGCGTACATCGTCTTCGGCCGGCCGCGCGCGTGCATCAAGACGAGGGCGGCGCCTGTCTCCGCCACGACGCGGGCGAGCGTCGGGTCGCGGTCCAGTCCGCTCACGTCGTTGACCAGCGCGGCGCCGGCGGCGATCGCGGCGCGCGCGACCTCGGCCTTGTACGTGTCGATGGAAACGGGAACGCGCAGCCTTCCTCGAAGTTCGCGCAATACGGGCAGCACACGCCGCAGTTCCTCGCCGGCCGGTACCGGATCCGCTCCGGGTCGCGTCGACTCGCCGCCGATGTCAATGAGATCCGCGCCGTCGGCTTCCATCCGCAGCGCCGCCGCGATTGCGCGGTCGGGATCCGCGCAGTGGTTGGCGTCCGCGAACGAATCGGGCGTGACGTTGAGGATGCCCATGACAAGAGGACGATCGCCAAGGCGCAAGCTGCCGCCGTGCGCGAGGGGAACCGTGAAGAGCGTCCGGGGAGGAAACACGTTGTCGTCATTAGTCGTGAGTCGTGAGTCGTGAGTCAAGAGAGAGACCGACGACGCTTGACTCTCGACTACCGACTCTCGACTACCGACTACGATTATTCTTGCGGAATCGGTTTGTTGAGCGCAGGAACGATTGGCGCGCGCTCTTTCTGGCGCGGCCGCTCGTCTTCTTCCGGCGTGATCGTGCGGGCGGCGGCCGGCTGCGGCTCGTCGAGCGGCAAGCCGGCGGCCAGACGCTTTACCTGGTCGGCGTCGAGCACTTCACGCGCGAGCAGCGCCTCCGCGATCTTCACCAGCGTCTCCTTGCTCCCGGTGAGCAACGCGTGGGCGCGCTGGTAGTTGTCGGTGACGAACTTCTTCACTTCCTGATCGATCTGGACCGCCGTGTCCTCGCTGTAGTCCTGGTGCTGCGCGATTTCGCGGCCGAGGAAGATCTGCTCTTCCTTCTTGCCGAAGGTGAGCGGGCCCATCGCGTTGCTCATGCCCCACTCGCAGACCATTCTGCGCGCGAGCTCGGTGGCGCGCTCGAGGTCGTTGCCGGCGCCCGTCGTGAGACTGTCCGTCGTGATCTCCTCGGCGATGCGACCGCCGAGCAGGATCGCGATCTGATCGTTCAGGTAGTCGCGCGAGTAGTTGTGCTTCTCGTCGGCCGGGAGCTGCTGCGTGAGGCCGAGCGCCATGCCGCGCGGGATGATCGTCACCTTGTGGATCGGATCGGCGTGCGGCAGCAGCACGGTGAGCAGCGCGTGGCCCGCTTCGTGGAGCGCCGTGACGCGCTTCTCCGCGTCGCTGATGATCATCGAGCGGCGCTCCGATCCCATCAACACTTTGTCCTTGGCGAACTCGAAGTCGTGCATGCGCACGACCTTCTGGTTGTAGCGCGCGGCGTTGAGCGCCGCTTCGTTCACCAGGTTGGCGAGATCCGCGCCGGAGAAGCCCGCCGAGCCGCGTGCAAGAACCGCGATCTCGACGTCGTCCGACATCGGAATCTTTCGCGTGTGGACGGCGAGAATGCCTTCGCGGCCCTTCACGTCGGGACGGTTCACCACGATCCGGCGATCGAACCGGCCGGGACGCAACAGCGCCGGATCGAGCACGTCGGGACGATTGGTGGCCGCGACGAGAATCACGCCTTCATTCGACTCGAAGCCGTCCATCTCGACGAGGAGCTGATTGAGCGTCTGCTCGCGCTCGTCGTGCCCGCCGCCAAGACCCGCGCCGCGGTGGCGACCGACCGCGTCAATCTCGTCGATGAACACGATGCACGGCGCGTTCTTCTTGCCCTGCTCGAAGAGATCGCGGACGCGCGACGCGCCCACGCCGACGAACATCTCGACGAAATCCGATCCGCTGATGGAGAAAAACGGGACGTTGGCTTCCCCCGCGACAGCGCGTGCGAGCAGCGTCTTACCCGTTCCAGGAGGACCCATCAGCAGCACGCCTTTCGGGATGTGGCCGCCGAGCTTCTGGAACTTCTGCGGCTCTTTCAGGAATTCGATGATCTCCTGGAGCTCTTCCTTGGCTTCATCGACGCCCGCGACGTCCTTGAACGTCACTTTCTTTTGCGAGCTGGACGAGAGCTTCGCCTTGCTCTTGCCGAAGGACAGCGCCTTGTTGCCGCCGCTCTGCATCTGGCGCATGAAGAACAGCCAGAAGCCGATCATCAGCAGGATCGGCGCCCAGGAATAGAGAATCGCGGCCCACGGGCTCGCGGTCGGCTCTTTGGCGGTGACGACCACGCCACGATCGATGAGCTTGTTGACGAGGCCGTCGTACTGGCTCGGCGCGTACGTATGGAAGGGTTCGTTGACCTTGGTGACGCCGGTGATCTCCTGGCCGGTGATGGTGACGCGCGCCACGCTGCCGGAGTCGGCCCAGGACATGAACTCGCTGAACGTGACGGTGCGATCGTGCTGCTGGAGCTTCGTCGAGAAGTTCCAGATGAGCACGGCCAGGACGGCGAGAACCACCCAGAACAACAAACTCTTCAACGTCGAGTTCACGCAAGGCCTCCCAAAAGCTCGTCGCGCAGCCGCTTACGCGCCGTCGGCGCGTCAGCAGGCTTGCCTGATTTTCAAGATTAGCACGGGCTGCGTGGGGTCGGTTACCCGAAAAGCCTCGTCGATTCCGTAGCCTGTCACCCACACAATCCGGCCGGTTTCATCGACCACGATCGGCACGCCGTCTCGATCCTG
>JACPZV010000433.1 GCA_016195295.1 Acidobacteriota bacterium | reverse complement strand
TGCGACTCTTGCGTGCCGTGCGAGAAGTTCAACCGAAAGACGTCGGTGCCGCCGGCGATCAGAGACTCGAGCATCGCGTCCGAATCGCTGGCCGGACCGACGGTGGCGATGATTTTGGTGTGCCTCATATAGTCGAGAGTCGGTAGTCGAGAGTCGGTAGTCAGTAGCTAGAATAGCTTTTTGTGGGCCTCATCGTGCCGGACGCCGTCGAGCGCTATCTTGCCGGACTCAATCGCGGGAGCGATCCGGTGCTCGACGACATCGCACGCGCGAACGACACGCGCGGCCTGCCGTTGGTCGACGCCGAAGTCGGCGCGCTGCTGCGCGTACTGGCCACGGCCGCCGGCGCGACGCGCATCCTCGAGATCGGCACGGCGGTCGGCTATTCGGGCATCTGGCTCGCGGCCGCGCTGCCGGCGGACGGCATGCTGTTCACCATCGAGCTGGACGCCGACCGCGCGCGCGAGGCGCGCGAGAACTTCACGCGCGCCGGCCTCGCCGATCGCGTGAGCGTCATCGTCGGCGACGCGCAGCGCATGGTTGCGAAGGTGTCCGGGCCGTTCGATCTGATCTTTCAAGACGGCGCGAAGACGCTCTACACGCCGCTGCTGGATCGACTGGTCGCGCTGCTGCGCCCAGGCGGATTGCTCGTCACCGACAACGTGCTGTGGGACGGCAACGTCGTCCCGGGATTCACGACGAACGCGAAGAAGAACGAGGAGGACACGCGCGCGATTGCGGAATACAACGAGCGCGTCGCGTCGCATGCGCAGTTGACGACGGCCATCGTGCCACTGCGCGACGGCGTGTCGATCTCCGTCAAGAAGTCCGGCTGAAGCCGGACACCACGTGCGACGGGACCACGTACGACGGGACGACCAGCGTTTGGCGTACGTGGCGTCCGCCTTCAGGCGTCAGCGCGTACGTGGCGTCCGCCTTCCGGCGGACCAGGACAGGAGCTTTATGACGATTGATTCGTGGCTGCAGACGGCGATCGCGGACGCGGAACGCCGCGGTCTGCCTGAGTTGAGACCACTTCTTGAAGCGCTCGCCGGCGCGACAAAGGCGCTCCGCGCCGCGGACTTCAATCAGTCGCCAGTCGTCGGTCTTCAGTCGTCAGTCCCCAGTCCCCAGTCTCCAGCCTCCAGTCCCCAGTCATGATCACGATTCAGGAGTTCGGGCGGCGGTTGCGGGCCCACAAAATCACCGCCGAGCAAATCACGAACGAGTGTCTGCAGCGCATCGACGCCGACAATCCGCGTCTCAACGCGTTCATCCTCGTGATGGCCGACGAAGCGCGAACGCAAGCGCGCGAGTTGGATCGCGAGCTCGCCGCCGGCACGGATCGTGGCCCGCTGCACGGCGTGCCGATCTCCATCAAAGATGTGTTCGACATTCGCGGCACGGCCACAACCGCGGCGTCGCGCGTGCGTGAGGGGCACGTCGCCGATCGCGACGCGACCGCCGTCGCGCGGCTGCGCCGGGCCGGCGCGGTGTTCATCGGCAAAACGAATCTGCACGAGTTCGCGTTCGGCACGACCAACGAGGACTCGGCGTTCGGTCCCGCGCGCAACCCGCACGATCCCGCGCGGTCGCCCGGCGGATCGAGCGGCGGATCGGCGGCGAGCCTCGCGGCCGGACTGGCGCTCGCGACGATGGGCACGTGCACCGGCGGATCGATCCGCATCCCCGCCGCCGCCTGCGGCACCGTGGGTTTGAAGCCCACGCTCGGCGAAATCCCGACCGACGGCATCGTGCCACTTTCGCGCACGCTGGACCACGCCGGACCGCTGACGCAGACGGTCGCCGATGCGGCGCTCGTCTACCGCGCGCTCCTCGGCGAGCCCGGTGCAGCAATGCCCGCGCCGGCGCCGGTCAGCGGGCTGCGGCTCGGCGTTCTCCGCACGTACTTCTGCGATCTGCTCGATGACGAAGTGCGCGCACGGCTAGACGAGGCGATCGACCGGCTGCGCACGGCCGGCACGGTGATCCGCGACGTCGAGATTCGCCACGCGGCGGACATCGCGCCCGTCTACTTGCACATCCAGTTGGCGGATGCCTCTGCGTATCACGCGCCGACGATCGAGACGATGCCGGAGCGGTACACACCCGCAGTGCGACGACGGCTGGAACTGGGTCGCTACGTGCTGGCGGAGGATTACGCACGGGCGCTGGCGGGTCGTGACGTGCTGCGGCGCGAGGTGGACGCCGCGCTCGCCGACCACGACGCGCTGGTCCTGCCGACGCTGCCGATTCCCGCGCCGCTCATCGGCTCGGACACGGTGCAGATCGGCGGCAAGGCGGAGCCGGTGCGCAACGTCATGCTGCGCCTCACGCAGCTCTTCAACATCACCGGCCGTCGTTGAGCATAATTCGGAGTTCGAACTGATGCGGGTGAGCCTGCTCGCCCATATGCCACTAACGTTCTAGACCCGTGCTGTCGAACGTCAAATGGATCCGATTCGCGTGATCGTCTCTGCCATTATGTCGCTGAGGCGCGTGGGTCGAAACGTTGGACCCCAGGCATCGGCCTGGTGACTGGAAGCTCCTACCCTTACCTGGAAGAGGCGAGCAGCGCGCGCGCGATCGTGACGTAGTGGTCGGCGGCGGCGGTGAGTTCCGCAATCGAGACGAACTCGTCCGCGGTGTGCGCGGCGTGAACGGAGCCTGGGCCAAAGAGCAGGGGCTCGCCCCAGCGCGCGAGGAAGGGGATGTCGGTCGTGTATGGAAACACGGCCGCTTCGAAGCCCGGCACGGTCGTCAGCCGGACCGGCGGCACTTCGAGCACGTGCTCGATCGTCACCGTTCGCTCGAGTGGCGCGATCGCGCGCCGTACCGCCGTCGCGTCACCGACCGTTCGAAACATGATCTCCGCTTCCGCGGACGGTGAGATCACGTTGGGCGCGACGCCTCCGCCAATCAGACCGATGCTGTAGTGCGTGCGCCCCAGCGCGGGATCGTCAGGCAGCTCGATCGATCGCAGCTCGACGAGCGCGTCGATCAGTTTGTCGATGGCCGAGTCGCCGAGCTCGGGATACGAGGAATGAGCCGCGCGGCCGACCGCACGCAGCTTGAGTCTGAGGATGCCTCGCGTCGCCAGCCCGAGCCGATTGTCGGTCGGCTCGCCGTCGATGAGAAAGCGACAGCCCTTCGCGGCCTCGTTCGCGATCCGCGCGCCGTCGCTCCCGCGCTCCTCGCCGACCACGAACACCAGGCCGACGCGCGTCTCGCCTTCGCGTCGCAGCCGATCGGCGGCGGCCACCTGCGCGGCGAGAATCCCCTTCGCATCGCACGCCCCGCGGCCGTAGAGGCGATCGCCCTCGACACGGCTGGAAAAGAACGGCGGGACGCAGTCGAAGTGCGTCGAGAAAACCACGGCAGGCCTGAAGGCCTGCGCTACGTCCGAGACCGATGAACACGTCGCGAGGACGTTGAAGCGCGCTTCGTCGACGCGCTGCTCGACGACGGCCCAGCCGCGCCCGCGCAAATACGTCGCGAGCCAGCGCCCCGCGTTGCCTTCGCGGCCCGTCGTCGAATCGATATCGACGAGCGCTCGCGTGAGCGCGACGATGTCGACGGGCGCTACCGGATCCACGCTTCGAGTTCCGTGCGGGTGTCGGTGCGCGAGTCGCGGTACTTGACGATGACCGGCGTCGCGAGCGCCAGGCCCCACTCGACGCCTTTGCCGGCCGTCACGGCCCGCGCGCCGGGCACGACGACCGCGCCTTCGGGCACGACGAGCGGGCGATCCGCGGTCGGCTTGATGATCTCGCCGCGCACGAGATCGTAGACGGGCGTCGAGCCGGTCAGCACCGTGCCGGCCGCGATGACGGCTCGCGCCTTGACGATCGCGCCTTCGTAGATGCCCGTGTTGCCGCCGATGAGCACGTCGTCTTCGATGATCACCGGCAGCGCGCCGACCGGTTCGATGACGCCGCCAATCTGCGCGGCCGCGCTCACGTGAACGCGCGCGCCGACTTGCGCGCACGACCCGACGAGCGCGTGCGAATCGATCATCGATCCTTCACCAATCCACGCGCCGATGTTCACGTACATCGGCGGCATGCAGATGACGCCGGGCGCGAGGTACGCGCCGTCGCGAATCGCGGAGCCGCCGGGCACGATGCGCACGCCGGCGGCGAGTCCGGGTTTCTTCAGCGGCAGCGTGTCCTTGTCGTAGAACGGCAGGCGGCCGTGGTCCATCGACGCATCGACAATATCGCCGAACTTGAAGCCGAGCAGGATGCCCTGCTTCACCCACGTGTTGACGCGCCAGCCGATCGGACTCGATGGATCGGGCTCGGCCGCGCGCACTTCGCCGGACGAGAGCGCGGCGCGCAATCGCGCGAACGTTTCACGCGCGAGCTCCCGGTCGACGGACGCGCCCGTCGCAACCAAGTTGGTGATTTCGTTCTTGAGCATAGTGCTCAGGCGGGTCCGAAAGGACCCGCCCTACAGTCTTGAATCCCGGCGCCGGTCGCCGAGGCGGGTCCCAGAAGGACCC
>JACPZV010000468.1 GCA_016195295.1 Acidobacteriota bacterium | reverse complement strand
ATCGCCGAGTGCGCGCGCATCCTGCGTCCCGGCGGCGTGCTGCTGGCGACCGTGCCCTGCACCATCAGGGTGGATGACGAAGGCGGCCAGGACGGCGACTTCTGGCGGCTGACGGAAGCGTCGGCGCGCCGACTGTTCGCCCAGGCGTTTCCTGTCGACGCGTTCGAGGTGACGGCGTACGGCAACGTGATGGCGTGCGCGGCGTTCCTGTACGGTCTGTCCGTCGAGGAAATGGCGGCCGCGGATCTCGATCACGTCGATTCGAACTTTCCGACGGTGGTGGCAATTCGCGCCGTGAAGCCGGTCGAAGCCGACTCCGTCGCTCAGAGCGCCGGCCGTCCGGGCGCGCGAGCCGCGGCCTTAAAAGGGCCGCGTTACGTTGGCTCCAGGGGCGCAATCCTCTGTTACCACCGCGTCGCCGAGCTGACACCGGATTCGCACGCACTGTGCACGCCGCCCGACGAATTCCGCGCGCACATGGCGTGCCTCGCACGCGACTTCTCTCCGATCGGCCTCGAAGAGCTGGTGCGCGCCGCCGCGGCTGGGCGCATCCCGGAACGCGCCGTGGCCGTCACGCTCGACGACGGGTATCTGGATGCGCTCGCCGTCGCGTCGCCGATCCTCACCGGCGCCGGCGTGCCCGCGACGTTCTTCATCAACACCGATCGGCTCGACAAGCCGCACGAGCGGTGGTGGGACGTCCTGGAACGCGTGTTCCTCCCGGATGCGGCGCTGCCCGCTCGCCTGGCGCTGCGTGTCAGCGGCAGCGAGCTGCAGCTCGCCACGGCGACGGCGGCCGAGCGGAAAGCGGCGCTCGAGGCCCTGAATCGGACCGCGTGGCCGCTCGACGCGCACGCGCGGGCAAAGATGCTCGAGGATGTGCTGGCGTGGAGCGGGACGCCTCACTCGCCCCGGCAGACGCATCGCATGATGACGGCCGACGAACTGCGCGAGCTGGCGCGCAGGCCCGGGCACACCATCGGCGCGCACTCAGTGCATCACTTGTCGCTCACACTGCAGCCGGCGGAGACGAAGCGGCGGGAGATCGTCGACAACAAGATCGAACTGGAGCGGCTGCTGGGCCGGCCGGTGAATCTCTTTTCGTATCCCTACGGTGAATTCGACGCAGCAACCGTCACCGTCGTCGGCGATGCCGGTTTCCATGCCGCCGTAACGGTCGAGGCCGGACTCGTCTCGTCCGGCACGAACCGCCTGCTGCTGCCGCGATTCGAGATCGGCGTACGCCAGCGCACGGATTTCCCATCGCACCTGCGCGAACTCTTCAACGCATGTCTGCTGTCCCGGTAGCGGAGTTGGACGCTCGCGCCGCGGTCCGCCAGGCGCTTGCGGCCAATCCCTTCCTCGCCGAGGACGCCGGAACCGCACGGTCAAGGCCCATCGACGTCATCGTGCCGATCTACAACGCCGCCGACGATCTCGCGGCGTGCATCGCCGGCGTCGCACGACACACGCGCTGTCCGTTTCGGCTCGTCCTGATCAACGACGGGAGCACGGATTCTCGGGTCGCCTGGTGGCTCGACGGCATCCGCGGCGCGGCGGCGCGGCTCATTGTCATCGATCGGCCCGACAATCGCGGCTTCGTGCGCACCGTCAACGAGGGCTTCGCGCTGTCTCCGGACGCCGACGCGGTGGTGCTCAATTCCGATACCATCGTCTCAGCGGGCTGGCTGGAGAAGATGGCCGCCGTGGCTCGCTCGCGGCCGGACGTGGCGACGGTCACGCCGTTGACGAACAACGGCACGATCTGCTCAGTCCCGATCGCGCTCGAAGACAACGCGCTTCCGGCAGGCTACGACGTCGACAGCTTCGCGGCGCTTGTTGAGACGACGTCGTTCAAGATTTTTCCCGAAGCGCCGACCGGCGTCGGCTTCTGCATGCTGATCACGCGCCGGGCGCTCGACGCCGTCGGCCCGTTCGATGCCACGGCGTTCGGCGACGGCTACGGCGAAGAGAACGATTTCTGTCAGCGCGCCATGCGCGCCGGGCTGGTGAATCTCATCGCGGACCACACGTTCGTGTACCACAAAGGCCGCGCCTCGTTCGGCGAGCGCGGCGACGGTCTGATCGCGCGGAACCTGGAGACGCTCACCGCGAAGCATCCCGCGTACGACGCCGACGTCGCACGTTTTTGCCGGAATCATCCCCTGCGCGGATTTCACGTGTATCTCGGGTACACCATCGCGGCCGGGCGTGGACGCCGGGGCGCGATCGGCGCCCGGGTGTTGCACATCCTCCACGGCGGCGGCGGCACCGAGAAGCACGCGCGGGAGCTCGCGGCGATGGAGGACCCGAGCGTCCTGAGCTACGTGCTGCTGAGCGACGGCCGGACGCTCGACGTCGACGAGTACTACGCGGGCCGTCGAACGCGACCGCTGCGCTTCCCGCTGCCGACTGCGATTGGGAAGTACGGTCCGCTCCGCAGCAGCGCGTACCGCGACGCGCTGACGGCGATCGGCTGGACGCTCGACGTCGACATCATCCACGTGCACCACCTGATGTACAACGCGCTCGACATCGCCGATGTGGCGGAGACGCTGGGCATTCCGTACGTGATGACGCTGCACGATTACCACACGCTGTGCCCGATGTACACGCTGCTGGCGCCCGACGGCCTCCCGGGCGGCGCGTGCACGGGAAGCCCACACCGGTCGGCCGAAGCCTGCATGCGGCAGGCGGGCCAGCCCGCGTCGTATCTGGCCGAGTATCAGGCGCAGATGCGCAGGTTCCTCGGGGGCGCCGCGCAGCTCTTCGTGCCGAGCGCGTGCGCGCGGGAGATCGTCGGCGCGCGGTTCCCCGAGGTGATGCCCGTCCTTTCAGTCATCGAGCACGGCCACCGGGCGACAGAACCGGAGGTCGGGGAGGGTCCACATCCGTCCCTGTCAGGACGGACACCGGGCAGCGACAAGGGTGAGTCGATGCCGACGCTGAACGTCGCGGTCATCGGCAGTCTCGACGTGCACAAAGGATCGGCGGTGTTTCGGGATCTGCTCAGGGCGAACCGCCGCGACGAGCTCGTCTTTCACTTGTACGGCACCACGGCCGATCCGGACATCACGCGAGCGCGGCAGAATCAGGCTCAGCGACTCGACGGATCGAGGTTCGTCTACCACGGCGCCTACAAAGCGAAGGACATCGTGCGGACACTGGTGCGTGACGGCGTCGATGTCGGCCTTCACCTGTCGGTCTGGCCCGAGACGTTCAGCTATACGCTCAGCGAGTTCGTGAACGCCGGTATCCCCGTGATTGCCGGCCGGCTGGGCGCGCAGGGAGAGCGCATCGAGCGCTGCCGACTCGGGTGGACCGTGGCCGACATTCGCGATCCGGCCGCCACGCTCGCCATCCTCGACGACATCCTCCGGCGTCCCGCCACGCTGCGGGAGATGGCGAGCGCCATGCGCCGCGACGAAGCGCTCGTGCCGATCGACACGATGTGGGGACGCTACCGCGACATCTACCGCTCGCTCGCCCGGCCGCGGGGAACAGAGACGACCGTCCCGGCACGCGGCGAAGCGTATGTCGCCTTCCTGGCGACGAGGCTCGCGGAGACGGCGAACGCCGATGCGACGACGGCCGGGCAGACGCTGCAGGATCTGCGGCACGAGCTGGACGGGTTGAAGGAGCGTTTCCGCTCGCCCCGCCATCGCATCGCCGAGGCCGTGGCGAACGCGATCCAGAAGACTCCGCTGCTGTGGCCGCTCGTCAGGAGCGTGACCGAGGCCGTCCTGCGCCGACGGTAGACATTGCGGATTGCGGAATGCGGAATGCGGAATGCGGAATTGGAGACCTTCGCAGCCAATCCGCCATCCGCAATCCTCAATCCGAGATTCTTTTCGTCAGCGTCGACACGTAGCGGTCCGCGATCTCCCGTGCGGGGCCCTCCATGACGATCCGTCCGTGATCGAGCAGGAGCGCGCGATCGCAGAACGACGTGACGGTGCGCGGATCATGACTGACGAGCAAGACCGTGTGGCCTTGCGCGTGGAGATCCCGGTAGCGTTCCTCGCAGCGCTGCCTGAATCCTGCATCGCCGACCGCGAAGATCTCGTCCAGCACCAGCACGTCGCGCACCGCATGGAACGCCACCGCGTACGCGAGCCGCGACGACATCCCGCTCGAATAGTGCGCGAGCTTGAGATTGGCGAATTCCTGCAGCTCGGCGAACCCGAGGATGGCGTCCATGCTCCGCCGGATTTCGCCGAGGGACAGCCCCATCACCGAGCCGATGAGAAACACGTTGTCCACGGCGTCGAGCTCGGGATTCCAGCCCACGCCCAGATCGAGAATCGGCGTCACCGCGGCCCGCCGCTCGACGCGCCCGCGGTCGGGCGGGTAGATGCCGCACAGGATCTTGAGCAGCGTGCTCTTGCCCGATCCGTTCCGCCCCATGATGCCGAGCGTCTCCCCGTCCCGCACCTCGAAGCTGACCGAGTCGAGCGCCTGCAGCCGATGAAACCGCCGCGGCTGCAGCATGCCGAACAGATGCTCGCGAATCGTGTCGCGCCGCACCGTCGGGATCCAGAACGCCTTCGACACCGCGTCGACCGTGATCAGCGTCATCAGAGGTGCTCGGCTGCGCGAGGACTCAATCGACGATAGATCAGCATCCCCGCCGCGAGGCAGCATGCCGCATCCGCCGCGAGATACACGTGCCCCGTCGTCGTGGGCATGACGCCGGCGACGAGCGCCGCGCGCGAGAACTCGATCACCGGTGTCGGCGGCCAGATGTAGAGATAGAAATGAAAGCGCTCGGGCAGAATGCCGAGGGGATAGATGATCGGCGCGACGAAGAACCCCGCCTGCACGACGACGTCCCACACCTGGTTGAGATCGCGGAAGCGCAGGAATAGGACGCTGGAGCCCAGCGAGAACCCGATCACGATGACGGCGAGCGCCTGACCGGTCGGCGGATGGCCGGCGCTGATAAGAAATATCATGATCACCAGCGAAAACACCGCGAGCGTAATCACCGCGTTCGAGATCGAGGTGACGACCAGAATCCACGGCGGCACGCGCGCCTTCGTCAGCAGATATCCTCTCGCGTGCAGCGACGTCAAACCGCTCTTCGTGCCCTCGGCAAAGAAGTCCCACAAGAACAACCCGACGATGAGGTTGAGCTTGTACGTGGGATTCGAGGCGAACAGGAATGAGAAGACGCCCATCAGCACGACGAACATGCTCATCGGCTTGAGCAGCGCCCACACGAACCCGCCGAGCGTGCCGTGGTACCGCGCTTTGAAATCGGTGCGAACGAGCGTCCAGATCAGCCCGGCTCGCAGGATCGGCGGGCGCGAACGATCCACCGCGGACATCGTCTCAGCGCCGACCGTCATCGCTTTTGAGCTGCACTTCCATCCGGTCGAGCGCGCCGAGCATCTGGCGCACGGCGCCGCTGCGTGGTTCGATCTCGACGGCTTTCAGAAAGAGGCGTCGAGCCTCGGCGAATTGCCCGACGTCGGCGAGGCATCGACCGAGCTTCACGTACGCCGTCGAATCCGTCGGCCGCAATCGGATGGCGATCCGAAACTGCTCCATCGCTTCGTCTCGACGGCCCTTATCCAAGAGCGCTTCACCGAGCAGCAGCCTCGGGCGATAGTGATTCGGCGCCAGGTCCACCGACTCGCGCCACAGCTTCACCGGATCCGCCCACACGGCGTTTCGCACGACGGTCTCCGCCGCAAACGCCATGAGAACCAGTGCCAACGCCGCGCTCGCCACGCTTCGCGCGGATACGCTCGCTTCCTCGACTCGCCCTCGGATCCAGCCGATCGCGGCGCCGACGGTCAGAAACAGGCCGCAGCTTGCCAGGTAAACGCGATGCTCGGTCATCGGCTCGCCCTGATCGAGCGCGATGAGCACAGCCGACGGCACGAGCGACAGCAGGAACCAGACGATCCCGAAGCTGGCAAGCCACTCGACCCGGCGCAACCGCCAGGCGACCGCCACGATCACGCCCACGACGCCGGCGGCGAGCAGCGCGCGCGGGTCGAACACGCTGTCGATCCTCGTCACGTCATGAAAAATCGTCTGGTGATTCGGCGTCAGCATCAGGCTGACGTAACGGCGGACGACGTCCAGATCGAGCAGAATGTACGGCCAATGCACCGCCACCTGGCCGGGATACTCGATGCGCGCGAGGACGGCCAGGCGAACGACACCCGCGGCGACGGCCGTACCGACCAGCGGCAGGTGCACCGTCCGCATGCGTCGGCGCTTCTCGCCCTCGTCTTCCGGAGTAGTCAGCCAGTCGTAAGCCGCGAACACGAAGGGAAACATCGCGGCCGTCTCTTTCGTGGCGAGCGCGACGATCCAAAAGCCGACCGTCAGCACGCCCCAGCGCGCCCCGCCGCCGCGCAGCCATCGGCGTCCGCACAACAGCGCGGCAAGAAACCACGTCGCACACAACACTTCAGACCGCCCGCTGATGTAACCGACCGCCTCGGTCATCATCGGGTGCACGGCGAACAGCGCGGCCGCGGAAAACGCCACCAACTGATCTTCGGAGAAGCGTCGCGCCAACTGGAACAGCAGGACGACGTTGATCATGTGCAGCAGGACGTTGGTCACGTGGAAGCCGAAGGGCGCGGATCCCCAGAGCGCGCGGTCGACGGCGTAGGAAAGGCTGATGAAGGGACGCGTCACATCGTGCAGCAGCAGCGCGCGCAGATTCCGCATATCCTGAATCGACGGGTTCGCGACGACCGTGTGATAGTCGTCGTAGACGAAGGGGTTGTGAAGCGCACTGAGATACACGAGCCCGGCCAGCAGCGTGACGGCGGCGCAAATGACGAAACTGTCGAGGGCTGATTTCAAGACTGTTATTGTACGAATATCGGCTAATTGGCCCCATTACTGATGCGGGCGCTGCGAATTCTGCACGTGGCGTCGTATTCGGGCGAGGCGTGGGCGTACGGGGGGATTCCGCGCCTGCTGCGCACTCTCACTGAGGGGCTCGCGCGCCGCGGCCACGTTGTCTCCGTGTGCACGACCGATGCCTGTGATGCGTCGACGCGTCTTGCGCCAGCCTCGTCTCGGACCTCCGGCGGCGTGGATGTGCGGATCTTTCGCAACCTTTCAAATTCACTGGCCTACCGCTTGCAGCTCTTTCTCCCGCTCGGTCTGGAGAAGTACCTGAGGCGGCACGCGGGAACGTTCGAGGTCGCGCATCTGCACGCGTGCAGAAACGTTCCCGGCGTGATTGCGGCGTATCATCTCCGCCGGGCGGGAGTACCGTACGTGCTGACACCGAACGGGACGGCGCCACGGATCGAGCAACGCCAACTGGCCAAACGCCTCTTCGACGTCGTCGAGGGCCAACGCGTTCTGCACGGCGCGGCGCGTGTGACGGCCGTTTCGAATGCCGAGTGCCGGCAGTTGTCAGAAGCGGGCGTCGACGCGCGGCTTGTCCGTATCATTCCCAACCCGGTGGACCTCGACGAGTTCGCGTCACCGGTTGTGACCGGCCACTTCCGGCGACGCTTCGCGCTGTCTTCCGGACCCGTGATCTTGTTTCTGGGGCGACTGACGCCGCGCAAGCGGCTCGACGTGATCGCGCGCGCGTTTGCGCGACTGCGGCGATCCGACGCATGGCTCGTGATCGCCGGCAACGACATGGGCGGCGGCGCCGCGGCGCGGTCGCTTGTTCGGACGCTCGGACTCGAGCCCCGCACGCGCTTCACCGGACTCCTCCGTGGACGCGAGCGACTCGAGGCGTTGAAAGACGCCGACGTCATGGTCTATCCCTCGGAGCACGAGATCTTCGGGCTGGCGCCGCTCGAGTCGCTTCTGTCGGGCACGCCCGTCATCGTCGCAAACGATTCCGGGTGCGGCGAAGTCGTCTCGGCCATTGGCGGAGGCCAGGTGATCCCACCGGGCGACGCCGACGCGCTGGCGCGCGCCATCGAAGCCGTGCTGGACGATCCGTCGGGCTGGCGGGCGAAGGCGGTCGACGCCGCGGTCCGCGTCAGGGCGCGCTTTGGAACAGACGACGTGTGCGCGGCGCTCGAGCACCTGTACGGCGAAATGATCGCGAGCGGATGATGGAATGATGGAAGGCGTCAGCTTCGTCGTCCCCGTACACAACGGCGCCGCGTGGATTCGCGACACGTTCGAGTCCATTTTGTCGCAGGCCGACGGTCGACCGATGGAGGTCATCGTCGTAGACGATTGCAGCCGCGACGAATCGTCTGGCATTCTGCGACAGCTCGCCGAATCGCGGCCGCTGCGGAACATTGCCATCATTGCGGGCGACGGACGCGGCGCGGCCGCCGCGATCAACACCGGCGTACGCGCGGCGCGCTTCCCCATCATCTGCCAGGTGGATCAGGATGTCGTCTTGCAAGCCGGCTGGATGCGGCACGTGACCGAGGCGTTCGCGGACCCCGCCGTCGCGGCCGTGCAGGGGTACTACGTCAGCGATCGCGACGCGACGCTCTGCGCGCGCGCGATGAGCCGGGATCTCGAGCAGCGATACGCGGCGATCGAAGGCCAGAATACGGATCATGTGTGCACGGGCAACTCGGCGTATCGAGCGGAGGCGCTGCGCCGGATTGGGTTGTTCGACGAGACGTTCGGTTACGGCTACGACAACGACATGAGTTATCGCTTGCGCGCGGCTGGGTATCGCCTCGCGTTCTGCCGGACCGCGCGGAGCGTGCACCGGTGGCGGGAAGGACTCGCCGGCTACGTCGTGCAGCAGTACGGCTTCGGCTACGGCCGCATCGATCTCGTCGCGAAGCATCCCACACGTTTCCGCGGCGACTCCGTGTCGCGCGCGGGCATGATGTCGCATCCGCTGCTGATGTCGATGGCGGTCGCCGGACTGGTGAGCGCGCTCGCGATGGCGGTGACCGCGGGGCCGTGGCGGGCCCTCGCGTGGGGTTCGGCGGCGTTGCTCGCAGGCCTCGCGCTTGAGCGGTTCGCGGCGGGCGTTGCGGCCGCCCGGCGCTTCCGCGATCCGACGCCGCTCCTGTTTCCGGCCCTGCACCTCGCGCGCGATCTCGCGTGGGTGGCCGCGATCGCGATGTGGTCGGCTCGGCGGCTCGGCCGCCGTCCCCGGAAGCCGTCACACAGCATGCGCCCGAGAGTCACACCGGCATCGCGCGGCCTGCAGACCCCGCTCGATCTTGATGCGCCGGCGGTCGCGGCTCGACCCGCGCGGCCGATGCGCATCCTCTGCCTGATTCCGGCGCACAACGAAGCGGCAAGTCTGACCGCCGTCGTCGGCGAGGTGCGGCGCTCACAGCCCGACCTCGATGTTCTCGTAGTCGATGACGGTTCGACCGATGAGACGACGTCGCTGTTGGCGCGGCTTGATGTGCGGTGGCTGCGTTTCCCGGAGCGCATGGGCGTCGGGTGCGCCATGCGCGCGGGACTCAGGTACGCGGCGCGGCTTGGGTACGACGTCGTCGCCCGCGTCGATGGCGACGGACAGCATCGAGCCGACGACATCGACCGGCTGCTCGCGCCGATTCGCGACGGCCGCGCCGACGTGGTGCTGGGTTCGCGGTACGCCGGACCGAACGCGGACCTATGCAGTCCTCGAAGGCTGCCGGGTCCGAAAGGACCCGGCCTACACGTCGGAATGACGCGCCTGCTGCAAAGGCTGCTCGCGATCTGCCTCTCCGCGCTGACGGGACGCCGCGTCACCGATCCCACGTCAGGATTCTGCGTCGTCGGACCGCGCGCGGTGCGTGTGCTCGCGGAACATCATCCGACCGGGTACCCGGAGCCCGAACTGCGGCTCTTTCTGAGCCGTAACGCGCTGAACGTCGTCGAGGTGCCGGTGCGCGCGCGGCGCCGGCTCGGGGGCCGCACGTCGCTGACGGCGGGCCGTCTGACGGCGGCCGGCGCCCGCGTCGCGCTCGCCATGCTCATCGTGCCTCTTCGATGTCGCGTGGGAGGGTCAATCGGTGATTGATCGCATTGAGATCGTCGCGCTGGCCGTCAGCCTGTTGCTTCTGCTGGTGGTGTTCGAGCTCGTCAGGCGACGAAAGCTGAGCGAAGAATACTCGTTTCTCTGGATTCTCTCGTCGATCGCGCTGCTGGTCCTTTCGGTGAAGCGCGAGATTCTGCATTCAGTGGCGCGTTGGCTCGGCGTGTACTATCCCCCGGCAGTCTTGCTCCTGCTGCTGATCGTGATGGTGTTTGTCGCCGCGCTGTGTTTCTCGGTCATCGTCTCGCGGCAGCGCCAGCAAATCGAGCGGCTGATCGAGGAGACGGCGATCCTGTCCGCCGAGCTGCGCGAGCTTCGCGCGCGGCAATCGCGGACCGACGATCGCCCGGACCCCGTGCCGGCGCGTTCCTACGCATCGGCGCCGAATCGACCGGCCACGTAGTCGCGCGTGCCGCGCACCACCGCCCCGAACCGGTCGGGCAGCGAACCGCCACGCCACCGCGCGGCGTGCGCCAGGTTCAACATGACGATCGACGCAGCACGCCACATCAACCCCATGCGGCTAGAGGGCGGTCCGGTCCGCCGCGCGACCAGGAGATGATTGCGCGCGGCGAAGTACAACCGCCGCGGCGACGTGGCCTCAAGGGATCGGCCGCCCTCGTGATACGCCACCGCTGTCCCCGCCAGAACGGTCGCAAATCCCGCGCGGCGAGCCTTCAGACAGAAGTCCAGATCCTCGAAGCTGAAGAAGTACTCCTCGTCTAGTAACCCGACGGCCTCGAAGACTTCGCGCCTCACCAGCATCAGGCAGCCGCTCACGCCGTCGACGATGCGTACTGAAGGTTGGCCTTCCGCCGCGACACGAGCGCCGAAGCCGCGATGTCGCATGCGGCCGCTGGCCGGCGAGTACGACATGCCGAGCGAGGCGATCCGGTCCGGTTCCGATCGAGCCAGGACCACCGGGCCCGCGATGCCGGTGGCGGGCGTCGCCTCGAGACACCGCTCGAGACGCTCGACGCAATCCGGCGGGACAATCACGTCGCTGTTCACGAGCAGCACGCGGTCCGCACCGCGCGCGAGCGCTTCGCGGATGCCCACATTCATACCGCCGGAAAACCCGAGGTTGCTGCCGGTCTGCAGGTATCTGACGTTCGGCCGCACGTCCCGCAGGACCTCGCGAGCGCCGCCAGGAGAATCCCCGCGATCGTTATCCACGACGATGACCTCGTCTATGGCCCGTTGAGAAGCCAGGAGCGACCTGACCGCGAGGAACGTGTCGTCGGGTGTTCGATAGTTCAGCACGACCGCCGCCACGCGCACCGGCGACACGTGTGCGGCCCCGTACGCCGACATGTGCGACTCGTACAGGCGACGACTGAGCCGCACGTCTTCCTCGATGGTCCGCACGAGAGGAATCCCGGCGCGCAGCGTCTCCAGCAGCCCTGGCTCGCGCACGAGACGCGTCAGGGCCCGAGCGAGGTCCTCGGCGTCGCCGGCGCGGAACAACAATCCGTTTCGGCCGTCCTCGACCAATTCCGGGATGCCGCCGATTCGAGCGGCCACGACCGGCACGCCCGCGAGGAACGCTTCGTGAATAACGAGCGGGCTGTTCTCGGGCCAGATCGAGGGCACGACCAGCACGTCGAGCGCGCTCAATGCGTGCGCAACGCGATCATGCGCGATGGCGCCGTGCACCTGTACCGCCTGCTGGTTCAGAAGCGGATCGAGCTGGCGTCGATAGCGGTCGTCGCCGTGATAGTCGACAGGCGCGCCGTAGAGATCGACCGACACCGAGCCGCGCGGCAGCGCGCCGATCGCGCGGAGCAGTACGTCCGGCCCCTTCGAAATCATGAGGCTGCCGAGAAACCCGAGCCGCAATGCCGGGTCCGAAAGGACCCGGCCTACACGGCGATCGGAGGCTGTGCGTTCGATGTCGCGAAATGGCGCGTGATCGAAACCGTAGTCGGCGACGGTGATGCGATCGGGCGCGACGCCAAACCGCACGAACTGATCGCACATGAACCGGGAGGGCGCGAGAAAGTGCGTCACGTCGCCGCACACTTCCCGCATGTGCTCGAGCCGCTTGCGCGCGTGCTCTTCCGCTTCGCCGTCGCGGGCAACGAAGGAAGCCAGCCGCCCGGTCACGCGACGCAGTTGACGAGCCGGCGCCGCCGGCAGCCGCCGCTCGAGGGCGCGCACCGCCGTAGCCCCCATGAACCCGACGGGACCCGCGGCCGCGGCCGGACCGAGACAGGCGCGGCATCCCGACACGTCCTCTCGACCGGGGCCATCGCACACGTGATAGTCGACGTCGAGAAGCTGCCCTCGATGACAGAGCAACCAGTAATCGTGAAGGGTGACGAAGCACGGGATGCGACGCTCGGCCAACGATCGCACGATGGTCGTCGAGAGGCGGGTCAGATGATGGATGTGCGCGACGTCGGGCTTGAAGTCATCGATCAGCGTGGCGGCCATGGCGCCAATGGCCTCGTTCCGGTACGTCTCCTCGAAGGTGCGCGTGTGGCGGAACGTGTTGTTCACCCGGACGACTCGCAGTCCGTCACGTTGCTCGCTGCGCACGTCGTAGTCGGCGCGGTCCGGATTCTGCTCGCTCGTGAACACGACGATCTCGTCGCCGTAGTGCTCGCGCAACACGCGCGCGTGCGCGTGCGCGTAAATCTCGGCGCCGCCCTGGGCCGTGGGCGGAAACCCGTGGACGACCACGAGAATCTTCATCAGACCGTTCCCGATCGCAACGGCTTCCAGCCTTTGACCGCCGACAACGCGCCGAGGTACTGACCGAGCGGCCACGCGCACGCGAGCGCGATCGCCCGTCCGTTCCTCTGGCAGCGCAGATGCGCCGCGAGCGTCGAAGCAATCGCGCGAGCCAACAGCGGCAAGGTCGGAATCGTCCGCAGCCGAAACAACTCGTACAGCCGGCGGTGCAGGACGTAGGTCCGGGCGAATTCGTATCGCGCCGGGCGATCGTGCGAATGAATGACGGCCGCCGCCGGCACGTACGCGAGACGATAGCCCGCCAGCAGAACGGCTCTCGCCCACTCGATGTCCTCCCCGATCGGCGTGCGGGCGAACGGCTGCCGGCGCCAGATCGAACGCCT
>JACPZV010000467.1 GCA_016195295.1 Acidobacteriota bacterium | reverse complement strand
GAGGATCGTTGCGGTCGCCCAGACGAGACCGCAGACGAAGAGCGTGCGTCTCGGTCCGAATCGATCGCCGACCCAGCCGCCGAAGACCTGAAACAGCAGATACGGATACGCGAACGCCGAGAACACCGCGCCGAGCGCGGTGTTCGAGAGCGACAGTTCCTTGCGAATCTCGCCGGCCGCCGTCGCGATATTGACGCGATCGACGTAGGTGATCAGGTACATCACGCACAGGAGGCCGAGGACGACGGCGGTGGCGGAGGGACGAGACTTAAGGTTCAAGGTTCTAAAAGGGTCTTATAGACTACCTCAATGAAGTACCGACAACTGGCCGACACCGGCGTGTTCGTTTCGGAACTGTGCCTCGGCGCGATGACGTTCGGCGGCCAGGGCCAGATGTGGGAGGTGATCGGCGGACTCGAGCAGAAGGCCGTCGATGAGATCGTCCACCGCTCGATCGATGCCGGCATCAATTTCATCGACACGGCGAACGTGTATTCGGCGGGCGAATCCGAGACGCTGCTCGGCAACGCCCTCGCCGGCCGCCGTCAGCGCGTCGTGCTCGCGACGAAAGTTCGTGCGCGAATGGGCCCGGGGCCGAACCAGGTTGGACTCTCACGTCTGCACATCACGGAGGCGATCGACGCCAGCCTGAAGCGGCTCGGCACCGACTACGTCGACCTCTACCAGATTCATCGGTTCGACGCGTTGACGAACATCGAGGACACGCTGCGTACGCTGGACGATCTCGTGCGGGCGGGCAAGGTCCGCTACGTCGGCTGTTCGAATCTTCCGGCGTGGCAGCTCATGAAAGCGCTCGGTGTTTCGCGCGAGCAGGGCCTCGAGCGATTCCGGTGCACGCAGTCCTACTATTCGCTCGCCGGCCGTGAGCTGGAGCGCGAGATGATCCCGCTGCTGAAAGATCAGGGGCTCGGGCTGCTCGTCTGGAGTCCGCTCGCCGGCGGTTTTCTCTCGGGGAAGTTCACGCGCAACAGCGGAGACGACACCGCGCGACGCGCGAAGTTCGATTTCCCGCCGGTCGACAAGGAGAAGGGCTTCACGATCCTCGACGTGCTCTCGACCATCGCGACCGCGCACGGGACGAGCGTCGCGCAGATTGCGCTCGCCTGGATTCTCGCGAACGACGCGGTGACGAGCGTCATCATCGGCGCCCGGAAGATGACGCAGCTCGAGGACAACCTCAAGACCGTCGACGTGCATCTGTCGGCCGACGACGTGATCGCGTTGAACGAGGTCAGCAAGCTTGCGCCCGAGTATCCCGCCTGGATGGACGTCCTGCCGTCGGATCGCCTGCCCGGGCAGGAGCGGCGATGGGAGGGCCTGCGATCGCGGCCCTGAAAGGGCCGCGCTACAGGTTGAGCTGACGTGAGGCTTCAGGCGTGAATCGGAGCAGAGAGCGCCACGCCGCGTCGTGGTCCGCGACATTGGCTTCCGGCTCCACGTAGAGCGCGGCCGCCAGGTCGCGCCATCGCAGCAACTCGCGCCGCACCGCTCGACGCGTTGCCGTCTGAATTGTGAGGTCGGTCAGCCGCAGCACGCGCTCGTAGGCGCTGGCGCGGCGCACATCATCGTCTGGTCCGGTCAGCTTTCCTGCCCTGTGCATTTCGTTCGCAATCATCAGAATCTGCTGGTCGAAGGAAAACGTCGACCATCGGGCCGGAGTCAGCGTCGCGTGCTGAGCCATCAGAGTTCCTCGCCTTCTCCAATTAGCGTGTGGGTCAACGCGCGAACCCTCTCTCGCACCGCCGCATCCTTGATCTCCATGCCGCGATTCCCTCGCGCGGGACTGATGTTGATCAGCGACGTGAACTCCACGCACCCGTCACGCCTTCGACCCGGGTAGTAGTTGGCGCCCCACAGATCTTCCTGGCGGCTGCCGGCGTCGAGCAGGGCCTGTTCGGCGTCGGCATGCAGCTCGCCGCCCAGGGCGATCACGTCGCGTCGAACGTCCGCGACGAACTTCACCATGTCACCGAAGCCGTCTTGCACGAGGCGACGAAGTGTCTCCCGGTCGATTCGTTGTTCGAGGATCACAATGTCGTGAGGATGGTCAGCCATGTGCGCCGCGTCGTCTCCGGCCGGCCTGATTATATGTGGGACATCCGTGGCGTCCGACGGCGAGCGTGTCACCGCTCCTCCGACTCGTCGAACAGGCGCAGTTCACGCATCGGGTAGTGTCTGCGGTTGTCGGTGATCAGAATCAGTTTGTGTGCGAGAGCGACGGCTGCGATCGTGGTATCCGGCGTCGAGAGCGTCACCCCCTTGCGCGCCCACTCGAACTTCAGCCGACCTGCGTGTTTGGCGATGTCCTTCGTGATCTCCACGTACTGGAAACTGTCGACCAGGACATCGGTCTTCGCTCGTTCGTGGGGCCGCATCCCGGCGTAGACCTCGGTGACGTTGATCGCGCAGCAGGCCAGCAGATGTCCTTCCGACAGCAGGCGCAGCAGCAGCGTGTCGCGCGCGCGCTTGCGATTGAGCACGTCGATGATGACGCTGGTATCCAGGAGGTAGGTGTTCACTTCCTCGCCGACCGCGGTGCGGCGAGGCGACGCGCGGCTTCTCGTCGCAGCTTGGCCACGTGCCGGTCCGCGCCGCGTCGCAGCTCGGGATGATCTGCGTCCTTCCACGCGCCGGCGGCCTGTGAAATGGCCCGGATCATCCGGCGGCGGCTGATCTCGCGCCGCGCCGAGTCGATCAGGAACTGGCTCCGCCCACGCTTGCCGGCGACCTGGTCGATCTCGACCGCGAGATCTTCAGGAATGACGATATGGGCGCGTCTATGGGACATCGAGAACTCCTTCTTAGGCCCACGCTGAAGTTAACAATCTATGGGCCATCAGTCAAGACGACAACCGTGACGGGATGGCAGGGCCGGCCGCCTGACGCGGGCGTGGAGGGCCGACCTTGGTCGGCCTTATGGCAACAGCGAGCGCAGCAGCTCTGCCGGGTGCGTCGCGTCGACGCCCGTGAAGTGTTTCACCTGCTGGCGGCACGACACGCCGGAGGCGACGAGAACCGAGCCGGGTTGCATCGCGCGCGCGGCGGGCAGGAGCCTGCGCTCGCCGATCTGCCGCGAGACCTCGTAGTGCTCGCGGGCGTAGCCGAACGATCCCGCCATGCCGCAGCAGCCGGCGTCGAGATCGACGACGGTCGTCTCCGGAATGCGCGAGAGGAGCGCGCGCGCCGGCGCCAGCAGTCCCATCGCGTTCTGATGGCAGTGGCCGTGCAGCAGAATCGTGGCCGGCCCCGGCCGCAAATCGAGGTGCGCGCGTCCGGCCTCGCAGTGGCGCTCCAGGAAATCTTCGAACAGCACGCACGCGTCGGCCACGAGACGCGCCTTACGCTGCGATTCGCCCCGCAGCAGTGCGGGCGCATCTTCGCGGACTGCTGAGAGGCAACTTGGCTCGAGGAAGATGATCCGTTCGCCGCGCGACGCAGCGTCGTGGAGCGCGTCGGTGTTGGCTTCAGCCAGCCCGCGCGCCTCGTCCAGCAAGCCTTGAGAGATTAGCGGCCGGCCGCAGCAGACATGACGGACGAGACGGGCGCCGACGCCAGCCGCGGCGAGCACGTCGAGAGCGGCGATGCCGATCTCGGGGTGATTGAAGTTGGTGAACGTGTCGTTGAAGAGGATCGCCGATGTGGCTGGTGGCTGGGGGCTGGGGGCTGAAGAAGGGCTAAGGGCTGAGGGCAAAGGGCTGCGAACGCTCGGCTGAAAGCCTCGCGCTACGGAAGAGCCAGAGCCTCGGGCTACGCGTTCAGTCAGCGTGCGGCTCGCAAACGCGGGCAGGGTCCTTCGTCGATCGACGCCGAGGATCTTTTCGCCGAGCCAGCGGCCGGGCGCACTGCGCACGGCGAGGTTCGCCACCGGCGCGACGCGACTGGCCCACTGCGACAGCGCATGAATGTGACCGATGGTACGCGCACGCAGCGACGTGCCGTGCCGCCGCCAGTAGCTCGCGAGAAACTCGCTCTTGAAGCGCCCCACGTCTACGCCCACAGGACACTCGGCCCTGCACGCGCGACACTCGAGGCACAGATCGAGGACGTCGTAGACGTCGTGATCGCCGAGGCCGGCGTCACCAAGCCGCCCGGCCATCGCCAGCCGCAGCGTGTTCGCACGGCCGCGCGTCGAGTGTTTTTCCTCCCGCGTCGCCATGTACGACGGGCACATCGTGCCGTCCAGCGTTTTGCGACAGACGCCGAGGCCGCTGCACATTTCGACGGCGCGTCCCATGCCCCCGTGATCGGCGAAGTCGAAATGGGTCGGCGGATCGGGTGTGGCGTACGCGGCGCCGTAGCGCAGATTCGACGTGAGCGGAGGACAGTCGACGATCTTTCCCGGGTTGAAGAGATTGTCGGGATCGAAGGTCTTCTTGATCGTCCGAAACGCCTCGTAGAGGACCGGCCCGAACATCTTCCGCGTGAACGGCCCGCGGACGAGGCCGTCGCCGTGCTCGCCGGAGAGCGCGCCACCGAACTCCAGCACGAGGTCGGCGATGTCGTTGGCGATCGCTTCGAAGCGCTGGATGCCCTCCGCGGTTTTGAGATTCACCACCGGCCGCACGTGCAGGCAGCCGACCGACGCGTGGGCGTACACGCCGGCCGACGTGCCGTGTCCGCGGACGATGGCGAGAAAGCGCTCGATGTAGTCGCGCAGCTTCTCCGGCGCGACCGCCGTGTCTTCGACAAACGAGAGCGACTTGGCGTCGCCCTTCATGGCCATCGACAGCCCGAGCGACGCCTCGCGGAAGCTCCAAATCCGCGCCTGATCCGCGGCGCTCATGGCCCGGCGCCAGACGCAGCGGAAGCCGGATGCCGCCAGCTCACGCTCGAGCGCGGCGAGCCTCTGCGGGAGATCGTCGGCGTGATCCGCGTAGAACTCCACGCACAAGAGCGCGCCGGCGTCGGTCTGCAGAATGCTTCGCCGCAGCGCGTCGAGCGCGGCGTTCTCGCGCGCGTGGTCGAGGATGAACGTGTCCATCACCTCGACCGCCGATGGACCGTGACGCAACACGAGCGGCGTGGCGGCCAGCGCGTCGAGCAGCGCCTCGAACTCGATCACGAGGACGGCCTTGGCCTTCGGCAGTGGAACGAGATTGATCTTCGCTTCCAAGACGAGGCCGAGCGTGCCTTCGGAGCCGACCATCAGCTTGGCCAGATTAAACGGCGTAGACGAGCGGCCGGACTCGACGAACTCGTCCAGGTTGTAGCCGCCCACGTGGCGCAGGATCTTCGGGAAGCGGCGATCGATCTCGCCCGCGCACTCGGCCGCAAGCCGCCGCACGGTCCGGTAGCACTCGGCCTGCAACGAGTCGCCCGCGCAGGCCTCGTCTAGCGTCGCGCGCGTGAGCGGCCGGAAATGGGCGACGGATCCGTCGGCGAGCACGACGTGCTGCTCGATCACGTGGTCGATCGTCTTGCCGTAGAGCACCGAGCGCGCGCCGCTCGAATTGTTGGCCATCATGCCGCCAACGGTCGCTCGACTCGCGGTGGAGATGTCGGGCGCGAAGCGCAGGCCGTGCTCCCGCAGCTGGGCGTTCAGTTCGTCCAGGACGACACCGGGTTCCACGCGCGCCCAGCGCTCGGCGGCGTTCACCTCGATCACGCGATTGAAATATTTGGAGGTGTCGAGCTGAAGTCCGGATCCGATCGCCTGTCCCGCCTGCGACGTGCCGCCGCCGCGCGCCGTGATCGAGACGCCGTGCCGACGCGCGATATCGACTGTGCGGACCACATCCTCTCGAGTGCGCGGCACGACGATGCCCAGCGGCGCGATCTGGTAGACGCTGGCGTCGGTCGAATAGAGCGCGCGTGAGACCCGATCGAAGCGGACTTCGCCCGCGATCTGATCTTCGAGTTCGCGTTGAAGAGTCGGCAAGGCCATCATATTATCCCGGGTGCGTGGACCTCACTCGTTGCGCCGCGGGCGTCGCGGCGATCTCTCTCGTCGGATTCTTCACCCGGTCAGCCGATTCCCAGGCGCCCGTCGCCACGCGCGCGACGTCCGGCGCCGAGATCTTCTCGCACGCGTGTCGCACGTGCCACGACGGCAATGATGCGCGAGCGCCCGGCCTGGAGGCGATGCGCGGACGCTCGCCTCGGGCGATCGTGGACGCGTTGACGGCCGGATCGATGCGCTATCAGGGGCTCGCGCTCAGCGGAGACGAGCGGCGCGCCGTCGCCGAATACATCACCGGCCGAAGCGTGAGCGGCAGCGTTTCCGGCGCGACGCTGGGTCGCTGTCCGATACGGCCGCCCGTCGCCGATCCTGCGGCGAATGCACTCTGGAACGGCTGGGGCTCGACGATCGAGAACACGCACGCACAGCCCGGCGCGCAGGCCGGCCTGACGGCCGACCAGGTGCCACGCCTCGCGCTGAAATGGGCCTTTGGTTTTCCGGACGCCACGTCCGCGTGGGCGCAACCAACCGTCGCTGGCGGCCGACTTTTCGTGGGCAGCCAGAACGGTACCGTGTATTCGCTCGACGCGAGGACCGGCTGCATCGCGTGGACGTTCGAGGCGCACGGCGGCGTCCGCGCCTCGGTGTCCATCGGACCGCGCGGCGGCGGCCGAAGTGCGAGCTATACCGCGTACTTTTCCGACCAGAACGGCTACGCGTACGCGGTCGACGCCGCCTCGGGCGCGCTGTTGTGGAGTCACAAGGTCGACGAGCACCCGCTCGTCCGTCTGACCGGCGCGCCGACTCTGCACGATGGCCGACTCTATGTGCCGACTTCCTCGTACGAAGAAAGCGGGAAGCCGCCCGGCTACGCCTGCTGCACGTTCCGCGGGAGCCTGGTCGCGCTCGACGCGAAATCCGGAGACGAGGTGTGGAAGGCGTACACGATCGTCGATCGGCCGACGCTGATTCGCGAGTACGCGGACGGGACACAAGTGTGGGCGCCGTCGGGCGGCGCCATCTGGTCGGCGCCGACGATCGACGTGAAGCGCGGCGCCATTTACGTCGGCGTCGGCAACACGTACAGCGGCAAGGCGCAGAAGACGACCGACGCGGTCGTTGCCTTTGACTTGAAATCCGGGGCGTTCCGGTGGGCGCGGCAGATGACGCCCGGCGAGCGTGACGTCTTCGGCTGCACGCCGGGTGAACTCAATTGCGGTGGCAAATCCGGGCCCGACTTCGATTTCGGTGCATCGCCCGCGCTGGTGAAGTCTCCGTCCGGCCGCGATCTGATCGTTGTCGCGCAAAAATCCGGCGTCGCGTATGCGCTCGATCCCGATCGCAAGGGGCAGCCGGTGTGGCGCTACCGCGCCGGCGGCGGCAGCGGCCTCGGCGGGATTCAGTGGGGATTCGCGGTCGACCGCGAGCAGGCGTACTTTCCGGTGGCGGACATCTACAGCGAGATGCCGGGAGGACTGCACGCCGTCAGCCTCGCGACGGGGAAGCGCGCGTGGTTCACGCCGCCGCCTCCACCGGTCTGCGGAAAACCGGGCCGTGCCTGCAGCGGCGCGCAGTTCTCGGCGGTCACGGTCATTCCGGGCATCGTGTTTTCGCCATCGAACGATGGCGCGGTGCGCGCGTATTCAACCAGGGACGGCGCGATCGTCTGGACGTACGATGCCAACCACGACTTCAAGACGCTCAACGGCGTGCGCGCCAGAGGCGGGTCGATGAACGGTCCGGCGCCCGTCGTCGCCGGAGGCATCGTCTACGTGAGCTCGGGCTACGGCGCGTTCGGGCTGCGGCCGGGTAACGTGTTATTGGCGTTCGGAGTTCCGTGATCTCGCGCTCGCTCGGCTGCCCTTCGACACGCTCAGGGCATCCCGAGCCTGTCGAAGGATGAAACCTCGCGCTGCGCGTCCCCATGACACAACGATTCAGAACGATTCAAGTCGATTTGATCATCGGTTTACACCGATAGTAGAGTTCGGCGTTGATAACATGGCCGGACGCCGATTCGACCGCTGTCTCGCCGTCGTCGGAGCGTGTGCCGCGCTCGCGGCGGTCCGCGTCGTCGCGCAGGTCGGATCCGGCCAGCTCACCGGCGTCGTCCGCGATCAGACGGGTGCGGCGATTGGCGGCGCGACGATCGTCGTCACGTC
Organism: Acidobacteriota bacterium; assembly: GCA_016195295.1. GTDB lineage: Bacteria > Acidobacteriota > Vicinamibacteria > Vicinamibacterales > CAVVIG01 > SRVP-36. Next base: position 3,541 of record JACPZV010000467.1, on the reverse strand, counting down.
ACCTGAGACGAGCGACGTGCGCCGCGTCGTGTCGACACCAGACGGCGTGTATGCGGCGCCGAACCTGGCGCCAGGCGAGTATCGGGTCGACGTCCAGGTGACGGGCTTCCGCCCCTTCAGGCGTGAGGGCGTCCGGATCGCCACGGGAGACACGGTGCGTCTCGACTTCGAGCTGATCATCGGGTCCGTTCGTGAAGCCGTCACCGTACGAGCCGACACACCGATGCTGCGCGCCGAGCGCGCCAGTCTTGGCGCGCTGGTCGAGCACGAGAAGGTCGTCCAGCTGCCGCTGAACGGCCGGAGCTTCGTCACGCTCGCGTCGCTCGCGCCCGGCGTCGCGCTCCCACCGAATTCACAGTTCCCCCGGATCAACGGCGGGCGTCCGCGGACCAACGAATACCTGTTCGACGGCATCTCCGTGCTGCAGCCGGAACCGGGGCAGGTCGCGTTCTTTCCGGTGCTCGACGCGATTCAGGAATTCAAGATCGAAAGCAACAGTCCGCCGGCGGAGTTCGGGCGATTCAACGGCGGCGTCGTCAACCTGACGACGAAGGCGGGCGGCAACGCGTTTCACGGCGACGGTTTCGATTTCCTGAGGAACGAGGCGCTGAACGCGCGCAACTTCTTCGCATCGACGAATCCGGTCAAGCCCGAGTACCGCCGCCAGCAGTTCGGCGGCGTCCTCGGCGGCCCGATCGTGCCGAACCGCACGTTCTTCTTTGTCGACTACCAAGGCCAGCGACAGGCGATCGGTCGCACGGTGACGTCAACGGTGCCGACGATCCTGCAGCGGCAGGGCGTCTTCACCGAGGCCATCGGGGGGCGCGTGCCGGCGATCTACGATCCCGCGACGACGACAATGACTGCCGGCGGCGGGTTCACGCGAAGCGCCTTCGCGAACAACACGATCCCAATCGGCCGCATGGATCCCGCGGCTGTGGTTCTGCTTCAGCAGCAGCTCGGACCGCCGCCGAATACGTTCACGGATTTCACCACGAGCGTCACTGAAGTCGCCGACTCACTCACGTGGGTGAAGGGCCGGCACACGGTGAAGACGGGGCTCGACTGGCGGTGGGAGCGACTCAATGTCCTTCAACCGCCCTCGCCGATGGGGTCGTATACGTTCAGCAATCTGTTCACCGATCTCCCCGGTGTGGCGAACACCGGCGTGCCGCTGGCGAGTTTTGTGCTCGGGTAAGTGCAGACGTTTTCGATCGACATCCAGCGGCAGGAGATCCGCAACCGCGCGCACATCCAGGAGTACTTCGTCCAGGACGACTGGAAGCTCTCCGATCGCGTGACGCTGAATCTCGGCGCGCGCTACACGCTGAATTTTCCGTCCACCGAGACGAACGACCAGTCGGCCGTTTTCAATCTTCAGACGCAGCAGCTCGACTATCTAGGACAGAACGGCAATCCCAGGTCAGCGCGACAGCTGCACACGCTGGACTTCGGCCCGCGCGTCGGCGTGGTTGCGCGTGTGACCGGCAAGACCATCGTCAGCAGCGGGTACGGGCTCGTGTGGATCGAGCAGGCGGGCATTACGACGCCGTTCACGACGCCGGCCTTTCCGTTCCTGCAGACCGTGTCGCAGCGCACGCTGGACAACGTGACGCCGGCGTTCGCGCTTGCGAGCGGCCCGAGCGTGACGCCGATTCCGCTCACGCCGACGGCGGGACTGGGGCAGGGCGTGTTCGCCGTTGATGCAGGGCTTGGCTCCGGCTACGTGCAGCAGTGGAACGCATCGCTGCAGCGAGAGCTGAATGCGAGCACGGTCCTCGAAGTGGCCTACGTCGGATCGCACATCGTCCACGTCGGCATTCCGGACACGAATCTGAATCAGCTGACGGTGAATCAGCTCGCGCGGGGTCCAGCGCTTCTTCAACGCGTGCCGAATCCGTACTTCGGGATCATCCCACAGTCCTCGTCGTTGGGCGATCCGACGATTCCGATCGCGCAGCTGATGAAGCCATATCCCGAGTACACGACCGTCAGCCTGTACCGCAACAACGTCGGCACGACGGCCTTCAACGGGCTCACGATCGGGCTCCGACAGCGATTCTCGCGCGGCCTCTCGTATTCGATCAGCTACACGCGGTCGAAGCTCGTGGACGACGCCTCGTCTGTGTTCGATGCTTCGATCCTGACGGGACCGATTGCGAATTATCCCGTAGCTGACAGCTTCAACCGGTCGCTCGAGCGCGACTACTCGACAGGCGACATGCCGCACGTGTTCGTGTCGTCGCTCGTGTGGGATCTGCCGGCCGGCGTCAGTCGCGCGCATCGTTTGCCTGGTGTGCTCGGCGCGATCGCGAGCGATTGGACAGCGACGATGATTGTGACACTACAGTCGGGGACGCCGGTGGCCGTGACGCAAGCGACGAATTTCAATGCGTTCGCCGGGTTTGGCGTGCAGCGGCCGAATCTGATCGCGGATCCGACGCTGCCGGCCGATCAACGGACGCCGAACCAGTGGTTCAACACGGCCGCGTTTGCCGTCGCGCCGCAGTTCGCGATCGGCTCATCGTCTCGGAATCCAGTGCGCGGACCGTCGTACCGCGACGTCGATCTGGCGCTGATTCGGCGCGTGCCGCTTCAACGCGGCGCTGCGCTCGAAGCGCGAATCGAAGTGTTCAACCTGCTGAACACGCCCGCGCTCGGCGCACCCAACGCGGTGCTCGGCGCGGCGAACTTCGGGACGATCACGACCGCCGGCGACCCGCGCGTGATCCAGCTCGCGCTGAAGTGTCTGTTCTGAGGACGAGCGCTTTTTTCTGCGCGGGCGGCTCAAATTCTTTCGAACATGTCGGATAAAATCTTCTTGACGTGCTGCATCTTGTCATCAGTTGTAACGCGATCCTCGCAAGCGCTCACGCGCCTGCGCTGGACCCGGGCTTTGGTTTCACGGCGACGCACTCGGCGATCACTCTGCGTCGCCGGTCCGCGCAGGCACCGACCGGCGCGGCCGGGGCCGGCCGTGAAAAGCAAGGCGACGGTCGTGGCTCCTCCGGTCAGAATGGCGCACTGAGCATCGGCGAGGGCGCACGCCGAAGGAGCGCCAGCCCTGGCGGACGGCCGAGTGTCTCTGTGCCGCGGGCGGCCACGGCGCCGGTTGTCGATGGTGTGCTGGACGATCCCGTCTGGCAGACGGCCGCACGGATCACGTCGTTCACGCAGGAGCGGCCTGTGGAAGGCGCGCCCGCAACCGAGGACACCGAGGTGTCCATCGCGTACGACTCCCGCAATCTTTATTTCGCGATCTACGCTCACTACTCCGACCCGAAGCTCATTCGCGCCAACCACGCCGATCGTGACAAGGCGTCGAGAGACGACACGGTGTCGCTGTTTTTCGATCCCTTCCTTGACCAGCAGCGCGCCTACGTCTTCTCCGTCAACGCCTACGGCGTGCAGGGCGACGCGATCATGGGCAACAGCCCACGCGGCGGCGGTGGCGGCGGTGGTGGTGGTGGTGGTGGTGGCGGCGGCGGCGGCGGTGGTGGTGGTGGTGGTGGTGGTGGTGGTGGTGGTGGTGGTGGTGGCG
>JACPZV010000466.1 GCA_016195295.1 Acidobacteriota bacterium | reverse complement strand
ACCACCAGCAGGGAAGAGATGCCGGTGAAGATGAAGCTGTAAACGGCGATGATGAGCGCCGTCTTCTTCAGGTTCTTGAGCTTGGGGCTGCCGATCTCGCGGTAGACCTGGGCCAGGGTCTCCTCGCCGCTCATGGCCAGGATGGAGTGTCCGAAGGCGATGATGATGCCGAACAGCCCAAACATCTTGTGCAGCTCGGCGCTCTTCAGGAAGCCGAGGGCGTCGGGACTGAAGTTCAGATTCCGCGGCAGGGGCAGCGGGGGCAACTGATAGTGGCCGCGGAGCAGGGTGATAAACGACCAGCCCAGCAGCAGCACCACCATGACGGTGGTGACCTCCATCACCCGCATGGCCTTTTCGCTGGATTCCTCGATTCCCTTGACGTTCAGCCACCAGTAGTAGAGGGTGACGGCCGCGGCGATGGCCACGGAAGTCGCGTTCACGTTGAGGTGGGGCGTGCCCCCGAAGAGCTGATGCAGCGCCTGCGGGACCCAGCCGTGGGTGTCGGCGGCCAGCAGCAGTTCGTTCATCAAGCCCGCGATGTACTGGCCGGCGGAGACGCCGGAGATGGGGCCGGTGAGCACGTAGTCGAACATCAGCGCCGAGACGCTGATCTTGGCCAGGGTGCCGCCCAGCGCCTCCTTGACCACGCGGTAGACGCCGCCGCGCACGAACATGGAGCAGCTCTCCACGTATACGGCGCGCACCGTGAAGGAGAAGAGCATCACTCCCAAAATGAACCAGGGCGCAGCGCTGCCCACCGCCTGCTCGGCGATGGAGGGGGCGTAGAAGGCGGAGGAGCCCATGTCGTTGAGGACGATGGCGGCGGCGCGCCAGAAGGAAATGAAGGTGAGCATGACCGAGGTCGCCACCACGATGCGAACCCGGTTTCGTTGAGGCGAGACGGCCTGCGTGGGGGAAGACATCTCCGCTATTTGGGAACCGCCAGGCCGCCAGAGCCGGTGGCCTGTTGGACAAACTGGTGGAGTCTATGCCGCTCGAATCACGAGCGTCAATGTTCGATGTCGGAAGACCGGCCGAGCATGATCTCCAGGTCTTCCTTCAGGGTGATCAGAAGAACCATCGTCGAGCCCGCCAGGCCCAGAGCGAACAGGGCCTCCAGCAAGCGGACTCCGAAACCGATGAGGCTCTGCATAAACTCCCCGCAATTGTAATGGATGTTTTCCTTCGCCGGGTTGCCCAAGTTTATAACGCCTTTGGCCTCAAGCATCGAGGGCGGTTTGCTACACTCGGCGCGTGCTCGCCATCCCCAGATGGGCGTGGTTGCTGGCGGCGCTCTCCGGCGTCCTGCAGACGCTTTGTTTCCCCTCGCCGTCTCTTTCCGCGCTGAGCTGGGTGGCGCTGGCCCCGCTGCTCGCCGCCATCGTCCAGGGCGAGGGTGGAGGCAGGGCGCGCACGCCGCGTCAGGCCTTCCTGCTGGGCTACCTGAGCGGCGTGGTGTGGTACGCGGGAAGCTGCTACTGGATTTACCACCTGATGAAGGTCTACGGCGGGCTCTCGTCGCCGGTGGCCGGGTGGTGAACGCGGCCTTCGCCGCTGTGCTGGTGCTGCCCCGCGAGCGCCGCGCCACCATGCTCGCTGCCTCGCTGCTGGCGGCGGTAGGATTGCAGTTGGGCGTGCTGGCGCAGCCGCCCGCCGATCCGGCGACGCACACCGCGCGCCTGGTGCAACAGAACATCCCCATCCTGGATTCCTCGGGCTGGACCTTGGAGTACTTCGAGCGCACGCTGGCCGACCTGCAGCAGGTGAGTGCGGCTCCAGCGGCGAGTGGCGCGGCGCAGCCTTCGCTCATCGTGTGGCCGGAGTCGCCCGCGCCCTTCTACGTGAACGATCCGAGATTCCAGCAGGTGGTGAGCGCGCTGGCGGCCGAGCGGCGCGCCTACGTGGTGGCGGGCAGCCTGACGCCGGTGGCGCGGGACAACTCCACGGCACTGCTCAATTCGGCTGCGTTGGTTGACGCGACGGGATCGTGGCGGGCGCGCCGACGAACAACTGGGTCCGCGCCATGACCGCGGGTCTCTGGAGTGCGCAGGTCGCAACGGCGTTGACCCGGCCCAAGATTCAGCTGCTCAATCGGGCCGTGCTCGCTGCGTGTGATTCGGTCGACCAAATCGGCGCGTTGGACGATCCGCGACAGTGCACGTACGACCCGGAGGGGCTGCGCTGCCCGACGAATGACGACACCGATTCGTGTCTCACGCCGCCACAAGTCGAAGCGGCGAAAAAGCTGTACGCCGGTCCTAGCGATGCGCAGACAGGCTCGCCCATCTACCCGGGCTTCGAACGCGGCAGCGAACTCGGCTGGCCGGTAGACGGCCCGAATGGGAATTGGAACACGTACTTTGGGCTTCTCGTGCACGAGGACGCAACTTGGGACTGGCACGATTTCGAGGTGGCGCGCGACCTGGTGCTCGCGGACCAAAAACACCACGGCGTCCTTGACGCAATCGACCCGAATCTGCAGCCGTTCGCCAGTCGTGGCGGAAAGCTGATTCTGTATCAAGGATGGAACGACTCGTCCCTGCCGCCGCGGAACATCATCAATTACTACGACAGCGTGAAGAAGGTGCTGGGCGCAGACGCCAACCGGGTCGTTCGCCTGTTCATGATGCCGCGTGTGGCACATGGCCTTGGACGGGGACCCGACCAGTTGAACGCATTGGCTGCACTCGAGCGATGGGTGGAAGACGGAGACGCACCAGACCGGATTCTTGCCCAGCACGTCACCGGGACGTACGTCACGATGGAACGTCCGCTGTGCCCTTACCCGCAAGTAACTCAGTGGAAAGGTACGGGCAGCTTGAATGACGCAGCAAACTTCGAATGCGCATTGCGGTGATGGAATCGAGTCGCTCTTGCAAAAGAAGAACCCGCTAACCAGTTACGATGCGACTTACGCCGTCTAACACGCACTGGAGCCGACGGCGCCGGTGATGTTGCGCGCCGCGGCTCAGCGCTATCGTTAATCTTACGGCTGTCGCGGAAGTGCTGGCGACAGCGTAATGAGGTTGGGCAACGGGGCGATGGGCACGAGCGCCGGCTCGACGCCACGCGTCACGAGCTTGGTCGCCGCGCCTTTCGCGATGTCGCGCGTGACCACGATGAGCATCGGCGCCGCGCTCGCGGGATCCTCGAGGACGTGCAAGGGCGCGGCGACCTCGCCGCCAGCCGGCACCTCGCCGGACATCAGGCCATCCTTGACCGCGAACGTGCGGACGCTGGACGCTTGACCCGCCACGGCGATCGTTGATCCGGCCCGCACGGGACCCCAGGCCGGCCGGAACGGCAGCGCCCGAAACCAGAGCTGCGCGCCGCTCACCGGATGCATCGCGCGCAAGACGTTGTCGAGCGAAACGAAGTACACATGCCCGTCGTCTGCGGCGGGCATACCGATCACGTTCCCGCCGGTCCGCCATCGCCAGTCGATGCGACCATCCTTCGTCATGAGACAGTAGAAAAACTGATCGGTCGAGCCGACGAACAGACGGTCCTTGCGTACGAGGATGTCGTTCGGCGATCCGCCGACGCGCCGTTCCCACACCGGCGCGCCGGTCTCGCGATCGAGCGCGACGATGCGGCCATCGGTCGTCGAGACGTACACACGTCCCTCGGCGATTGCTGGAGCGGCGTGCACGGGCGACGCGAGATCGCGACGCCACAAAAGATGGCCGTCGCTCGCCCGGGCCGCCATAATCGATCCACCCTCGGTCCCCACCACGAGCGTTCCCGCGGACCACACGGCGCGGCCGACGATCGTTTCGGTAAACGCGTCCCGCCACGCCAGCGATCCGTCCTCGATATGGCGCGCGACGAACGCGTTCGTCTCCGCGAAGAACAGGAATCCACCTCCTGCGGTGAGCGCGGAACGCGGGGCCGCGGAAATGATCCAACTTTGTTCGCCCGACCGGATGTCGTAGGCGACGATGCGATCGTCCTCAATCGCGAAGTACGCCCGGTCCGCATCAAACGCGGGATCGACAGTGACGCGCGCGTTGAGCGCGAGCGTCCACACCGGCTCGACGGGAAACAGCGCGAGAGGCGTGCGATCGTACTTGGTGAGCGGCGATACGCGCACCGATTGCGCGGCGATCGTGACCGAGCCACACACGATCAGGGCAACTGCACTACAACATCTGGTGGTTCGTCGACGACGCACGCCGCTATAATAGCGTTTATCCGTCTGGCCCTTCGACCCTTCGACTGGGCTCAGGGTCGTCCCGAGCGAGGTCGAGGGACGACAGGCTCGGGCAAGCCCGTTGACCCATCAAACCATCATCGTTCTGGATTTCGGTTCGCAGTTCACACAGCTCATCGCCAGACGCTTGCGCGAGCTGTCGGTGTACTCGGAAGTCTGGCCGCCGGACACACCGATTGAGAAGATTCGCGCGCGCCAGCCCGTCGGCATCATCTTGTCGGGTGGACCCAAGAGTGTGTCGGAGGCGACGGCGCCGACGTGCGATCCCGCGGTGTACGAGATCGGGCGGCCGGTGCTCGGCATCTGCTACGGCATGCAGTTGATGGCGCACGCGCTCGGTGGGAAGGTCGCCCCGGCGCCGCAGCGCGAATTCGGCCACGCGCAAGTCACGGTGACGAGTAGGCCGGGTCCTTCTGGACCCGGCGCAGCGGGAACGAGTAGGCCGGGTCCTTTTGGACCCGGCACGACTGACGATCCAGCCGCGCTTTTTGCAAACCTTCCGTCCGATCTTCGCGTCTGGGCGAGCCATGGTGATTACGTCGCCACCCCTCCGCCAGGGTTCTCCGTCGTCGCGACGAGCGCCAACGCGCCGGTCGCGGCCATGTCGGACCCAGGCCGCGCGCTCTATGCGATTCTGTTTCACCCCGAGGTGGCGCACACCGAGCGCGGCCTCGACATCCTCCGCAACTTTGCGTTCGGCGTCTGTGGCTGCACCGGCGACTGGACGATGGCGTCGTTCGTTGAAGAGGCGACGACGCGGATTCGCGCGCGGGTGGGTGAGGGCCGCGTGGTCTGCGCGCTGAGCGGCGGAGTGGATTCAACGGTCGCCGCGCTTATCATCCACCGCGCCGTGGGCGACAAGCTGACGTGCATTTTCGTGGACAACGGCGTGCTGCGGCTCAACGAAGCTGCGCAGATCCGCAAGCGCTTCGCGCGTCTGCGCCTGCCGCTGGTGTTCGTTGATGCCTCGTCTATGTTCTTGGGCCGGCTCGCCGGCGCGATCGATCCGGAAACGAAGCGCAAGATAATCGGCGCGACGTTCATCGACGTGTTTGAAGCAGAGGCCGCGAAGCTGGGTCAGGTGGATTTTCTCGCGCAGGGCACGCTGTATCCGGACGTCATCGAGTCCGTGTCGATTGTTGGTCAAGCGTCGATGATCAAGAGCCATCACAACGTGGGTGGGCTGCCCGAACGCATGCGCATGAAACTCATCGAGCCGCTGCGCGAGTTGTTCAAGGACGAAGTCCGCGTCGTTGGGCGCCAGCTCGGGCTGGAGGAAGAGTTTGTCGTCCGGCAACCGTTTCCGGGTCCGGGCCTGGCCGTGAGAATTCTCGGAGAAGTGACGCCCGCACGGCTGGCGCTGCTCCGCGCCGCGGACGCCGTCGTCGCCGAGGAAGTGAAACGCGACGGCTGGTACACGCGGCTCTGGCAGAGCTTCGCCGTGCTGCTGCCGGTGCAGAGCGTCGGCGTGATGGGCGACGAACGGACCTACGAGTACACGTGCGCGATCCGCGCCGTCGAGAGCCGAGACGGCATGACGGCCGATTGGGCGCGGCTGCCGCACGACCTGCTCGCGAGGATTTCTTCGCGGATCGTCAACGAGGTGAAGGGCATCAACCGCGTGGTCTACGACATCAGCTCGAAGCCCCCGTCCACCATCGAGTGGGAGTGATGGCTGAGTTCGTCCATCTGCACCTCCACACTGAGTTCTCGCTGCTCGACGGCGCGTGCCGCATCGATGAGCTGCTCGATCAGGCCGCGAAGTTGGAGATGCCGGCGATCGGCGTCACCGAGCACGGGAACATGTTTTCGTCGGTGATGTTTCACGATCACGCGCGCCAGCGCGGACTGAAGCCGATTCTGGGGTGCGAAGTCTACATGGCGCCGGGCAGCCGCCTCACCAAGAGCGGCAACCCCGGCGAAACCGCGAATCACCTCATCCTGCTGGCGGAAACCGATGAGGGCTATCACAACCTCATCAAGCTGGTGTCATCCGGCTACACCGAGGGCTTCTACTACAAGCCACGCATTGATAAGGATCTGCTCGCGCGGCACGCGAAGGGCCTGATCGGACTCAGCAGTTGCCTCAAGGGCGAGGTCGCCGAAGGGTTGTCGCATCAACAGGAGAAGAAGGCGCTGGATGCGGCGGCCGCCTATCGCGACATCCTTGGACGCGGGAATTTTTTTCTCGAGATGCAGTGGCACGGGATCGACGAGCAGCGCATCGTCAACAGCGGCCTGCCCGCGATGGCGCGGAATCTCGATCTCCCGCTGGTCTGCACGAACGACGTCCACTACGTGCGCGAGACCGACGCGCATCCGCACGACGTCCTGTTGTGCATCGGCACGGGCAAAGCGTTCAGCGATCCGAAGCGCCTGCGGTACGAGGCGAAGCAGTTCTTCCTGAAGACGCCCGCGGACATGGCGGAGGTCTTCAAAGATCATCCCGACGCCCTCGCCAACACCGTGCGAATCGCCGAGCGCTGCGACGTCACGCTCGGCGAAGGCGAGAACTACCTGCCGAACTTCGAGGTGCCGCCGCCGTTCATGCTCGACGAGTACTTCGAGCACGTGGTGCGCGAGGGCTTCGAGGCGCGGCTGTCGCGGTTGAAGCACCTGGCGGCCGCGGGGGCGCTGCGGCACACGGTCGACGAGTACGAGCGCCGGCTCCAGTACGAGGTCGAGATGATCAAGCGCATGAAGTACCCGGGGTACTTCCTGATCGTCTGGGACTTCATCCGCTACGCGCGCGAGCACGGCATCCCGGTCGGTCCCGGCCGCGGATCCGCCGCGGGCAGTCTGGTCGCCTACAGCCTTCGCATCACCGACGTCGATCCGCTGGATTTCGACCTCATCTTCGAG
>JACPZV010000444.1 GCA_016195295.1 Acidobacteriota bacterium | reverse complement strand
TATCCCCGCTGGGCGAACGCCGCGGCAGCGATCGACACCACGATCACGCCGGTGGCGAACGCCGCGCGCGCCGAGATCCTCGAAGCCATGAGGCGATACGGCAAGATTACCGCAGGTCTAGAATGCGCGCGTGGCAACGGTCATCGAGGTATCGGGAATCCGTAAAGCCTACGGCCCCACGGTCGCAGTCGACGATGTGTCCTTCGACGTCGTCGAAGGCGAGATCTTCGGCCTGATCGGACCCAACGGCGCCGGAAAAACGACCACGATGGAGTGCGTCGAGGGCCTGCGGAGGCCGGACCGCGGCGCCATCTCCGTCTTCGGTCTCGATCCGGTTCGCGACATTTACGCGCTGCAGCAGCGGATCGGCGTCCAACTCCAGGAAGCGCAACTCCAAAAGCGCATCAAAGTCTGGGAGGCCGTCGATCTGTGGGCGTCGCTCTACCCCAGACCCGCGGACGGCACCCGTCTCCTCGAACAACTGGGGCTCGCCGACAAGCGAGACGCCTGGTTCCTGACGCTGTCCGGCGGCCAGAAGCAGCGGCTCTTCATCGCGCTTGCGCTTATCAACGATCCCGAAGTCGTGTTTCTCGACGAGCTGACCACGGGTCTCGATCCGCAGGCGCGGCGTGCGATCTGGGATCTCGTGCGCGGCATCCGCGATCGCGGGAAGACGGTCTTCATGACGACGCACTTGATGGAGGAGGCCGAGCGCCTGTGCGATCGCGTCGCCATCATCGATCGCGGCTCCATCGTCGACATCGACGCGCCGGCGGCGCTCGTCACGCGGCACTGCCCCGAGCGAACGGTCCTGCTGACAACGGAGGACTCGAGCGCCGACGCGCGCTTCCGGTCGATTCCAATCGTCGAGGCCGTGACGCGCAGCGACAACCGCTACACCATCCGCGGCCGGGGCCCCGACCTGGTGACCGAAGTGATTCGGTGTCTCTCGAATCACCGGATCCACGTGACCGACTTCCGCACCGAGACGCCGACCCTCGAGGACGTGTTCCTCACGGTCACCGGCCGCTCCATTCGAGACTGATCGCCCATGACGCCGCGACATCTTTGGAAACTGACGTGGCTCGAGCTCAAGATTTTCGCGCGCGAGCCGCTGGGGCTGATCGGCACGCTCGTGGCCCCGCCCCTCACCGTCGTCGTGTTGGGCCGCGCCTTCGGCCGGCTTCCAGCGACGTCCGCGCGCCTCGGCGCGTTCGTGAGCATCGACCTGCCGGTGTTCGCGTCGATCCTCATTGCTTTGAACTCGGTGTTGTCGCTCGTCACGATCGTTTCGATCTATCGCGAAAGCGGCATCCTCAAGCGACTCCGTGCCACGCCGCTGCGACCGCGGACCATCTTGACGGCTCACGTCATGGTCAAGCTGATGCTCACCGCCGCCACGCTCGCGCTGATGGTGCTGGCGGGTCGTCGCGCCATCGCGATCGGCATTGACCTGCGGGTAGCCCGATTCACGATCGCGCTGCTGTTCAGCACGCTGAGCATTCTGTCCATCGGGTTCCTCGTGGCCAGCCTCGTGCCCACGGCGCGATTTGCGCAGCCCTTCGGCGGCATCGTGCTGTACCCGATGGTGTTTCTTTCAGGACTTTTCTTCCCGATCGAATCGCTGCCGCCGGCGCTACAGACCTTCGCGCGCGTACTGCCGCTGACCTATGCCGTCTCGCTGCTCAGGGGCATTTGGAAAGGTGAGGCGTGGATCGCGCACCTGGGCGACGTCGCCGCGCTGATCGTCGTCGGCGTTGTCTGCGCGGGATTGTCCGCAAAAGTCTTTCGCTGGGAATAGCGCGCGGCGGTTCCGCTTGATTCGCCCGCCGTCGTTCGCCATACTGACGGCCTCTCGATCCGTGAAATCGGCTCTAACAGGAGGGCTTCCCGTGAAACGCATCACTATCGCGCTCGTCGTGCTGGCCGTTTTCTACAGGGCCACGCCGTTCGCGCAGCAACCGGTCCCTGAGATCCCGTTCGACGCCAACATCAACTTCCTGAAGCTGTCCAACGACATGAACTTCGGCGAGGCGTCGGGCGTGGCGGTGAATTCGAAAGGCGACATCGCCGTCTTCACGCGCTCCAACAGCGCGGGCGGCCCGGCCTACGGCGCCACGGCGTCGCAGATTCTGTTGTTCGACAAGACCGGGAAGTTCCTGCGCGAAGTCGGCAAGGGCCTCTACGCGTGGTCGTACGCGCACGCGATCCGCTTCGACAAGGACGACAACCTCTGGGCCGTCGACAAGGGCTCGGACATGATCGTCCGCATCAATCCTGAAGGGCACGTGACGATGGTCTTCGGGCGGAAGAAGGAAGCGTCGGACGAGGCCGCACCGTGGACGCGCGTGACGCCGCCGCGGCCGCCCACCCCGGGTCAGTTCCGCCAGCCGACCGACGTCGCGTGGGACGCCGACGGCAACATCTATATCAGCGACGGCTACATCAACTCGCGCGTCGCGAAGTTCACGAAGGACGGCGACTGGGTGGCGTCGCTCGGCGAGCCCGGCGGCGGCAAGCTCGGCAACCTCAACACGCCGCACACGATCGCGAACGACGCGAAAGGCAACATCTACGTCGGCGACCGCGGCAACCGCCGCATCCAGGTGATCGATCCGAAGACCAATCAGTTCGTCCGCGAGATCAGAATCGACGTGCCGGCACCAGCCGACGCGATGCCGTGGATGGGCGCGAAGCCCGACGTCGCACGGTTGCTCGCCGCTGACGCGCCGCCCGGATCGGCGACGATGGCGCCGGGAGCGCCGTGGGCGATCTGCGTGACCCCGCCGAACGCGCAGGGCCAGCAGTTCCTCTACAGCTCGGATGCCTTCCCCGGCCGCGTCTACAAGCTGACGCTCGACGGCAAGGTGCTCGGTTGGATCGGCAAGTCGGGTCATCAGGCCAAGCAGTTCGGCTGGATTCACGAGATCGCGTGCCCGTCGGAAAACGAGATCTATGTGGCCGAGCTGCTGAACTGGCGCGTGCAGAAGATTACGCTGCACCCGCAGCAGATGAAGACGTCGACGGTCGGACAGAAGTAGGGACTGGCAACATGTAGGGCGGGTCCTTTGGACCCGCCGGATTCAGCCGGGTCCGAAAGGACCCGGCCTACTTCTCACCGGCCTACTTCTCACCGGCCTACTTTCCCAACCTGCCCACTCGCCCTTCCCGCCCTACCAGACCCCCACCTGTCCCCGCACTGATTCGATCAACTTCATGGGATCGAACCCCACGCCCTGCTTGAACACGGTCTCGACTTTCCGCACGTCGGCGATCGTGCGCGAGGGATCACCGTTGAGGACGACGAGATCCGCCTGCTTGCCGACCACGATCGTCCCGATGCGCGCGTCGCGGCCGAGGTATTTCGCGCCGTTGAGCGTCGCGATCGAAATCGCCTCAATCGGCGTGAAGCCTTCCTCGACCAGCAGCTCCACCTGACGCTGATTCGAGTAGCCCGGCACGACGCCGCCGGACCCGGTCGGATCGGTGCCGGCGATCAACAGTCCGCCGGCTTTCGCGAACGCGCGCTCGAGTGCCATGCCTTTCGGAAACAGCGTCGAGTACACCGACTGCTGACTCTGCGCGACGCGATCGTAGGCGCGCTAGCGTGGACGTCAGCGCCACGTGCTTGTCCACCAGCTTCCTGACAAGCGCCTTGAACGGCGCGCCGTTTTCGTCCAGCGTGGCGATCGTCTGCTGCCCGCGCGCTTGTCCCGGACAGACGTCGGGCTCTTTGTCGGCGACGAAGTCCGTCGCCGCGAAGAACCCGTGCTCGAGGTTGTCGATCCCGAGATCGGCAGCTTCGCCGTACGTCACCGAGCACAGATGACCGGTGATCTTGAGGCCGCGCGCGTGCCCGTCGTCTATCGCCGCCTTGAGCGCGGCGCGCGAGATCTGCATGTACGCCTTGAGCGACGTCGCGCCCTGCTCCGCCCAGTACGCGACGTGCCGGCGTGCTTCGCCCGCGTTCGTGACTGCGTGCATCTGCAGGAACGTGTTCGGACCGTTCACGTACGGCGCCGTTGCATCGATCGCGGGCCCAGGCATCTCGCCGGACGCAATCCGGCGACTGAGATTGATGTCCATGATCCCGTTCACGTTGCCCGCAGTGCGCATCGTCGTCACGCCGCCGGCCAGGTACAGGCGGGAGAAACTCAAGCCCAATTGGCCGTACACGCCGGGGCCGGTCGTGTAGTACAGGTGCTCGTGCACCATCACGAGCCCGGGAATCACGCTCTTTCCGGTGAGATCGATCACGGTCGCACCCGCCGGCGGCGCGCCGTCTCCGACCGAGGCGATGGTGCCGTCGCGAATCACGATCGTCTGGTTCTCGCGAGCCGCGGCGTCCGTGCCGTCAATCACCCGGGCGTGCGTCAACGCGACGACCGGCCCCTGAACCTTGACGAAATTCGCCGGCGCGTTCGGATTCTGCTGCGCCGCGGCAGGCCTGAAGGCCTGCGCTACGACGATGAGAGCCAGCGCCAAAACGACAGCCAGCGCGACACACAACCCCACCCGACCTACCCGACCCGCCAGCCCTACCCGCCCCACCTGCCTCACCCGTCCCGTCATCGCACCACCTCCGCCGCGATCGCTCCGAGATCATCCGCCCCATGACCTTTGGCAATCGCCTCGTCCATCTTCCTCGCGATGCTCGGCAGCACGGTCATGGGCTGACTCGCGGCCGCTTCGATCATCAGCCGAAGATCCTTCCTCGCCATCGTCAGCTCGAAGCTGGCGCTGAAATCGCCGCGCGCCATCTTCTCGCCGCGCGACTTGATGATGCCGCCCGGCTGGAACTTCGAGAACACCGCGAGCGCATCGGTGGCCGAAATGCCGAGCCCCTTCGCCATCGCGAAGACGTCGCTGATGCCCGCGGCGATCACGAAGATCATCGAGTTGCCGAACAATTTGTACGCCGCGGCCCGATCGGCCTCTTCGCCCAGGCGCCACACTTCGCCGGTCATCTTCTGCAACGCCCCGTGCACCGCATCGACTACGGCTTGCGGTCCGGAGACGAGCATGATTCCGACCGCGTCGCGCGCCATCTGCGGCGACATGAACACTGGCGCGTGAATGAACTTGATGCCGGCCTTCGCCATGCGCTCGAGACGTTCCTTCGTTCCACGCGGCGACGTCGTCGAATGATCCACGACGATTGCGCCCGGCTGCAGCCGCGTCGTGAAGCTCGCCACAATCCGATCGACGACGGCGTCGTCTGGCAGCGTCATGTGCACGCGGTCGGCGCCGGCGACCGCATCCGCGGGCGTCGCCGCCACCTTCGCGCCGAGTCGTTCGAGCGCGCGCGCCTTCGCTTCGGTCCGGTTCCACACCGTGACCGCGTCACCGCGTCGGAGCATGCCTTCGACCATCGCGCCGCCAAGCAGCCCGGTTCCGAGAAACGCCACGTTCGCCATTGATCCTCCCGGTAGAATCTACATCGGTGGATGGCGCGCCGCGCGACACGACATGGAGGGCGGGTCTTTTCAGACCCGCCTGGCCGAGCCGGGTCCGAAAGGACCCGGCCTACATCGTCCTGCTCGCCGCAGGGGCCGTGGCGTTGACCGTCGTCGCGGCCACCGCGCCGCAGGACGTGCTCCGTTGGGCCGGCGATCCCGAAGGCGGCGCACCGTTCGTCCAGGCCGACCCGGCGCGTCCAGACGAGCTCGTCGGCTTGGACGTGGAGATCGCCGCGCTCTTCGCGCGCGTGCTCGGCCGCCGGCCCGAGTTTCTCAACATCACGTTCACGTCGATCGATCAGAGCATCGCGCGCGGCGACGCCGACGTCGGCATGAGCGGCATCGAGGACACGCCTACGCGTCGCGCGACGTTGGCGGTCACGCTCCCCTACTACGAGTTTCGTGAAGTGCTGAGCGTCCGCGACGCGGACGCTCCGCGCCTCCGCACGCTCGCGGACCTGAAAGGCAAGACCGTCGGCACGCTCGGCGGCACGATCGCATACGAGATTCTGCTGCGCGCCGAACGCGAATACGGCCTGCGCGCCGTCTCCTACGAGGATGACGTCCACCCGTACAGCGATCTCGTCCTCGGGCGTGTGGACGCCGTGTTGCTGGACAACGTGCTCGCCGAGCGCCGTCATGGCGCCACACAGGGCTTCACGATCCAGCCGCAGACAGTCGCGATTGGACATTACGTCGGCATCCTGGCGCCCACCAGTGCGCCACTGCGTGACCGGCTCAACGGCATCCTGCGGGACGCGATGCGCGACGGCACGCTCGAACGCACCTTTCGAAAATGGAATGTCTGGAACGACGATCAGCCGGCCTTCTTCGCGAAGGTCCTCGCGGCCGAGGCTGTGCCACCGTTCGTCGTGCAGGGGGGACTCGACACGCCGGCAAGCGTCGCCACCCTGTCGCGATGGGATGCTGCGGCACGTTACTTCCCCTCGCTCCTCCGTGCGTCGGCCGTGACCATCGTCCTGTCTTGTCTCGCGATGGCACTTGCAGTGGCGATCGGCGTGTTGATCGCGACGGGGCGCGTCTACGGAGGACGACTGTCGCGCGCGGCGCTGACTGGCTACGTCGAACTGATTCGCGGCACGCCGATTCTCCTGCAGCTCTTCGTCCTCTACTACGGACTCGCCGCCGCCGTCCGGCTGCCGGCGTTCGTGGCCGCGCTGCTCGGTCTCGCCTTGAACTACGCGGCGTACGAAAGCGAGATCTACCGATCGGCGCTCGAGGCGGTGCCCGTCGGACAGCTCGAGGCCGCGCGCACGCTCGGGCTGAGCGAACGCCAGGTGCTCACGCTCATCCGCGCCCCGCAGGCGTTCCGGTTTGCGCTCGCCCCCATGACGAACGATTTCGTCGCGATGTTGAAGGATTCCTCACTCGTCTCGGTGCTGACCGTGCTCGAGCTGACCAAGCAGACGCAGATTTTCGCCACCAATCTCGGCAGCTGGGTTATCCCTGGCGCGCTGTGCGCCGGGCTCTACCTGGCGATGTCGTTGCCGCTCGCGGCCCTGGCGCGCAGGCTGGAGCAACGATGGAAAGTGACGTAGCGCGAGCTTCAAGCCCGCGAGACTTGTAGGGCGGGCCTTTTAGGCCCGCCACGAAACGATGTCCGTTCTCACTCTCGAACACGTGTACTTGCGGCGCGGCGCGCGTCCGATCCTCGCCGGCGTCAGCCTCGAGGTTGCGCGCGGCGAGCTCGTCGCGATCATGGGACCGTCCGGCTCGGGCAAGACGACGATCCTGCGGACGATTGCGGGGCTCGAAGCGTTTCAGGCGGGCCGGGTCACAGTCGACGGCGTCGCGCTTGAAGGCGGGGCGGTCTCGACATCCGCGCTGCGCGCGCTGCGGCGAAAAGTCGGGATGGTCTTTCAATTCCACTGCTTGTTCGAGCACCTCACGGCGATGGCGAACGTGTGCCTCGCGCCCGTGCACGCGTGCGGCGTCGCGCCCGCGGAAGCGGAGCGGCGTGGCCGCGATCTCTTGAAAGCGTTCGGCGTCGAGCATCGCGCCGACGCGCTGCCG
>JACPZV010000443.1 GCA_016195295.1 Acidobacteriota bacterium | reverse complement strand
TGCACCCGCTGCCCTTCGACGGCTGCGGAAAGAAGTACGCCACGCCCGGCGCGCGATTCGAAAAGCGCGGCACACGACCGTAGGCGGACCGCAGATCGAGCGCCAGCGCCCGCCTCGAGAAACTGTCGATGGCGCCCTCGACGTCTTCCGCCGACGCGTCGTGCCCTTCGAGAAAAAATCCCTCGATCGATCCGGAGCGATCGATCATTTGCTTCAGCAGCCACAACAGGGCCACGAGATCCGTCCCGCGCGTCCACCGGTGCACGATCGGCGCGAACGGTTTCGTGTCGCGGCGTGGATCGAAGTGGCGGACGTACGCCGCAGGCTCAGGTCCCATAACCTGCAGTACGCGCTCGATCGACTGCAGGACGCTCAGGACGCGGCCGAACGCGAGCGCCGCCGCGATGAAGCCCACCACTTCTCGATCGTCGTCTCGAGGGTAGCGACGAACGATCTGAATCGGATCGGTGGCGGAGTCGGGGTAATTGAAGTCCGCGTACAGCCGGTCGAGCGCCGGCTTGAGCAAGGCGTCGCGCGAAGTCTGAAGGGTGAAGTCTGAAGTCTGAAGAGTCACGGCCGCAATGAGTATTATTCATTCATGCGGAAGTTCGTGCTGAGAGGGCTCGTCGCGATCGTGGCGCTTGTCGTGATGGCGTCGGTCGGCGCGTGCGTGTATTTGCGCCGATCGCTGCCGGTCGTCGACGGCACGGTCACGGTCGCTGGAGTGTCGGCGCCCGTCGAGATCATTCGCGACGCCGACGCGATTCCGCACATCTTCGCCGCGAACACACTCGACGGCCTGTTCGGCCTCGGCTACGTCCATGCGCAGGACCGCCTGTGGCAGATGGAATTCCAGCGGCGCATCGGATTCGGCCGGCTGTCCGAAGTGCTCGGCGCCGCGACGCTGCCCCAGGATCGTTTTCTGCGCACCGTCGGCTTCGGACGCGCGGCGCGCGCGGCGTGGGCGTCGACGCCCGACCGGGCGAAGCAGCAAGTCAACGCGTACGTCGCGGGCGTGAACGCGTTCATCGCCTCGCATCACGGCGGCGATCTGCCGCCGGAGTTCTCGCTGCTCCGTTTCGAGCCCGAACCGTGGACCGGCGCAGACGTCGTCGTCTGGGTCAAGATGATGGCGTGGGATCTGAGCGGCAATTATTCGTTCGAGCTGCTGCGCCACGATCTCATCCGGACCGTCGGCGAAGCGCGGATGAATCAGCTCATGCCGCTGTACCCGCCGAACGGACTGAGTATCCTCGGAAAGAGCGGAACCACGGAGGGCACGGAGGACACGGAGAAGACGAGAAGTACACAGGTTTCATCCTCCGCGTCCTCCGTGTCCTCCGTGGTTTCTTCTTCATGGGCGCGCGCGTTCACGTCGGCGATTGCTTCGAGCGACGCCGCCGGGCGCGACTTTCTGCTCGGCGCGACGACCGAGGGCCTCGGCTCCAACAACTGGGTCGTCGACGGTACGCTGACCGCGAGCGGCAAGCCGCTGCTCGCCAACGATCCGCATCTCGGCGCGCGACTGCCGTCCACCTGGTACCTCGCGCACATTTCCGCCGGCGAGTTCGACGTCATCGGCGGCACACTTCCCGGCACGCCGGCTGTCGCGCTCGGGCGCAATCGCTTCATCGCCTGGGGCGCGACCAACGTCGCGGCCGACGTCGAGGATCTGTACCGCGAACATCTCGACGCCACGGGCCAGTTCGCCGAATTCCGCGGAGCGCGGGAACCCATCACCGTGATCCCGGAAACGATCGTCGTCAAGGGCGCCTCGCCCGTGCAGCTCGCCGTGCGCGTGACACGACACGGACCGCTCGTCTCCGACGCGATTAACGCGAACAACGCGGAATCGAAAACGATTCCCAAGCTGGCGCCCGTCGAGCCGCTCGCGTTTCGCTGGACCGCGCTCGATTCCGACGATGGAACACTTGCGTCGTTCTTGAAGGTGAACGAGGCGCGTACCTGGGCCGATTTCACTGACGCCCTGAAGGGCTACGTCGTGCCGTCGCAGAATTTCGTGTACGCCGACGTCGACGGTCACATCGGCTACTACGCGCCGGGTCGCATCCCGATGCGCGCGTCGGGCGACGGCTCGCGGCCCGCGGACGGATGGACCGGCGACGCGGAGTGGACCGGCTGGGTGCCGTTCGACGATCTGCCGCACGCGTTCGATCCGCCTGCACATTTCATCGTCACGGCGAACAACCGTCCGGTGGCGCCGCCGTATCGCTACTTGCTCGGTCTGGAGTGGGCCGAGCCGTATCGCGCGCAACGCATAACCGATCTGATGCATCAGTTAGCCGGGTCCAAAGGACCCGGCCTACATCCGCCAGAGCACAAGTTCACCACTGACGACTTCGCGCGGATGCAGGCCGACACGCGGTCGCTCCACGCGAAGGCGTTGTTGCCCGTGCTGCTGTCCCACACGCGCGCCATGACGCCGCGCGAGCAGCCGGCGCTCGATCGGCTTCGCCAATGGAATTTCGACGCAACCGGCGACAGTGCGGCCACCGCGATCTTCCAGGCGTGGTTTCTCCATCTCGCCCCGACTCTCGCCGGCGACGACCTCGGTCCGTCGATCACCGACGTGTACCAAGGCAAGTTCTCGTTCGTGACGCGCTTCATTATCAATACGCTGACGTCGAACGACGAGTCCTGGTGCGACGATGTGACGACGGCGGGGCGGGAGACGTGCGACGAAGCCGTGGCGGGCGCGCTGAGAAAAGGTCTCGACGATCTGAGGCGCCGGATGGGCGACAACATGACGCGCTGGCGGTGGGACGTTATGCATCGCGCGGTCTTCCCGCACGCGCTCGATTCCGTCGCGGTGCTGCGACCGCTCTTGAGCCGGTCGATCGGCATCGGCGGCGACTGGAGCACGGTCGACGTCGGCGTGACCGCCGCCGATCATCCGTACGAAGCGCACACCGTCCCCGGCTATCGCGAGGTCATCGATCTGTCGCCGGCCGACGACAGTCGGTTCCAGGATGCCGTGGGCCAGTCGGGGCATCTGCTGTCGCCGCACTACGACGACGCGCTGCGGACATGGCGGGACGTGCAACATCGGAAGATGAGGATAACGCGCACAGAGGCCGAACGTGGCGCAACCGGCACGCTCACGCTGACTCCCCGATAGAACAACGACAGGACGTGAACCGTGGCATCCGATCGTCGCGAGTTTCTCAAAGACGTCGTCGCGGCCGCGGGCCTCGTCTTCGTCGGATGCGGCCTTGACGGCGCAGATGTAGCGCGAGGCTTTCAGCCGAGCGGTCCGGCTCGTCGTCGCGTGATGGTAAAGGGCAAACGGATCAAAATCGTCGACGTGCACGCGCACTGCGCGATACCGAAGGCGACGGCGCTGATGCGACGGCCGGCCGCCACCGCCGGCGGTGACGGACCGCTCGTGCTCGATGGCCGGACGCTCGCGGATCGACTCGGCGTGATGGACGCGCAGGGGATCGACGTCGCCGTCCTCAGCATCAATCCCAACTGGTACGACGTCGATCGCGATCTCGCTGCGCAGGTCATCAGCATTCAGAACGAGAGCCTCGCGGAGTTCTGTACGTCGCACGCCGATCGCTTCGTGGCGTTCGCATCGGTCGCGCTGCAGTTTCCTGATCTCGCAGCGCAGCAACTCGAACGCGGTATGAAGACGATGGGATTCCGCGGCGCGGCGATCGGCGGCAGTGTCGCGGGCCTGGAGCTGGCCGATCCGAAGTTCCATCCGTTCTGGGCGAAGGCCGAGGAGCTCGGCGTGCTGATCTTCATCCATCCGCAGAGCACGCCGGACCTCAAGCGGCGGTTGGGCGGTCAGGGGTGGCTGGAGAACACCATCGGCAACCCGCTCGATACCACCATCGCGCTCTCGCACCTGATCTTCGAGGGGACGCTCGATCGTTTCCCCAGGCTCAAGATCTGCTCGGC
>JACPZV010000442.1 GCA_016195295.1 Acidobacteriota bacterium | reverse complement strand
GCTCAGCGGCGTAGGCGAGACAAGCCCGCACATCGTCGCTCGTCAACTGGGGGAAATCGGCCAAAATCTGCGCTTCCGACATCCCGCCTGCCAGATAGCCCAAGACGTCCCCAACCGAAATACGGGTGCCTCGCACGCAAGGCTTCCCGAATCGGATGGCCGGATCCGCCGTGATTCGGTTGAGCAAGTTCATCGTGGCAGTTTACTCAGTTGATTTTCGTTTGCAAAGTTCCGCGTGTCGGCCCAACTGTTTGTAGGCCGCGGGACTCCTATCTCGCTCCGCGGCGCCGACCTCGGACCGCTGTCGACCTCGAAACGCCTACTTGAAGATGCTCTTTGGCATGCGCACGTGGACGCCGTGGTTCGGTTTGTCGACGAGCTGTGTCACGGCGACGTTGCCGGCAAGGCTGACGAGCTGATAGGCCTGATGCTTGCTCATCTTCTTCGTCGCGGCGATGAAATCCACCATCTCCTGAACGGCGATCGTCGTCGCTTTCGCGAGATCCGGATCGAAGCCCATGCTGATGTAGTCGGCCGCGGTCTCGGCACGCGGGAAGTTCAACGTCACGCCTTTGCGAACCGTCAGCTGCAGTCGTCCGCGCAGCGACGTTTCGATGGCCGTCTGATCGACTTCGCCGTCGCCCTGCGCGGCGTGGCCGTCGCCGATCTCGAAGAGCGCGCCCGGCGCGAACACTGGAATGTAGAGCGTGCTGCCCGCGACGAGCTCTTTGTTGTCCATGTTGCCGGCGTGCCGGCCGGGCGGATTGCTGCTGACGCGGCCCAGCTCCGGCGCCGGCGCCACGCCCATACTGCCGTAGAACGGCTTCAACGGAATGACGATGCCCGGCAGAAACTCGGCGATCATGTTCTTGCGATCGAGCGCGAGGATCTTCGACGGCGTGCCGCGCTCGCAGTTCTCCGGCACGAAGCCGTTGCAGCCGTTGTAGCCGTACTCAATCGACAGATCGATCGACAGGATCTTCACCTCGAGCGCGTCGCCGGGCATCGCGCCTTCCACATACACCGGGCCCGTGAGAATGTGACCGCCCGGTCCACGCCGATCGCCCGTGACTTCGGTCACGATCGATTTCAGCGACGCCTGAATCTTGTCGTCGGCCACGCCCGCGCGCGCGAGGCCCGTCGGGCTGTTCGTGAGCAGCGTGTCGACGTCGATGATGTCGCCCGACGCGATGCGCAGCGCCGGCTTCGCGTCGGCCCAGTAGTAGCCGACCGCGACCGTGTTCGGCGTCGCCTCGAGCCGATGCGTCTTCGGCGCCTGTCCGAGGAGAACGACAGTCAACGCGACCGCACCCAGAGATGCCGCGAGTGTGAATCTCTTTTTCACGTGTCGTTTTCCTAAGGCGGGTCCTTTTGGACCCGCCGGTCCTGCCGGGTCCGAAAAGGACCCGGCCTACATACCCAGCCTACGTACCGCCGGGTCCGAAAAGGATCCGGCCTACGTACTGCGCTTCAGTTCGCTCTTCCTGCGGCGCGCTGCAACTCCGCCCACGTGACCTTGCGTCCGTCGGCCGCGTAGTGGATCGGAATCACGGTCTCGACCTTGAGCTTCAGCCGATCGAGGTTTTCCATCAGGTTCGACGTGAACGGGCTGATGGGCATCGGCACCGGCGCGCTCGCCTGCGCGGGCGGGTTGTACGCGTCGGCCTCGACCAGAATCTTTTCCTTCGGGAAGTACGCGACCAGCAGCCCGGCGTTGTGCCCGCTGCCTCGCACGTGATGCAGCTCGATGACGTGGTTGCCGTCCGTCAGCACTCTCTTTTCGGTCATCGTCTCGATGTTCGGCGCTTTCTTCGACATCGCGAGCTTGTCCGGACTGAGCGTGTGCGGCGCGACGAACAGCTTCTCGTAGTACGCCTTGTTGATCTGGTGCGTGATGATGGTCGCGCCTTCCGCAACGAAGGTGCGGAGACCGCTCGCGTGATCGAAATGATGGTGCGTGTTCACCAGATACTTGATCGGCTTGCCGGGAATCAGCCGCTTCGCCTCCGTGATGATCGCGCTCGCGCGCTCTTCGCTCTGCGGCCCTTCGATCACGACGATGTAGTCCTTGAAGTCCACGGCGAGGCTGGCGTAACCGCCGAGAATCAGGTACACGCCATCGGCCAGTTTCTCTGAGGGCGTCTGTCCCCTCCCGCCCCTCCACCTGCCCCACCCGCCGCACCTGCCCCACCGCGTCCCTGCGCGGCCTGGATGCTGACCGGCGCGTTGGGTTTCACATCGTTCACGGTGAGATCGAAGATGCGATAGCCGCCCTGCTTCTGCACGATCTTCATCGGGAACTTCACGCCGCCGAAATCTTTGTAGTCGGAATAAATGGCCTCGAAGAGCATGTCGCCCAGCATCGCGTTGTCGACGTGCGTATCGACCTTGTCGATCATGTTCTGCGCGTTGACGTACGCATTCACCGTCGCTTTGTTCTGACCGACGAATGTCAGCACCTGATTGTTCTTCGCGCCGATCTTCTGCATCGTGACGGTCGCGTTGTTGGCCCGCGCGGCTTTCAGAAATCCGTACGGCGTCATCCAGATCTCGAGCTGCTGCACCCACGGCGTGTTGCTGTTGATGATGATCGTCTGGGTCGCGGGCTGGTCGCCGCGGACCGGCTGCAGGCCGCCGCCGTGCGGTGGGTTCTCGCCCTGGTTGCGCACGCGATCGACACGAGACGAGGGCGCGTCGAAGTCGATTATCCGCGTGTAGCTCTTGTCGATGAACCGCGGCCACGGGGACGTGGGGTTGTAGGCCTGCCCGATCGCGAAATCCTCGCCCGTCGCAGAGTAGACGATCGTCTTCAGATTGTCGGCGCCCATCGCGGTCGACACGGTCGCGATCACGGTTCGGGCGTCCTGGGCCACGGCCATCGACGGAAGCATCACGAGTGCGGCAGCGACGATGATGGACTTCACCATACTTGCCTCCAATCGGCACAGTTCAGTTGCGGGGAATGAGTATAATCCGCGGCACAGGAGGTCTGGTGGTGAAACAGTTGCTGCTCGGCGTCGTCGTGGCCACGGGGCTGTCGTCAGCCGGACTCGTTTCAGCGCAGCAACCACCGGCCCCGCCGCCTGCGCAGCCGCAGGCAGCGCCCGCGCCACCTCCGGCGCCGAACGACTATAGCGATGCGAAAGCGTGGCTCTGCAAGCCGGGACGTCACGACGCCTGCGACGTCGATCACACGACGACGATCGTCTCGGCCGACGGGAAGCTGACGAAAGAAACGTGGAAGGCGAATCCCAGCGCACCGATCGACTGCTTCTACGTCTATCCGACCATCTCGACCGACCAGACGCCGAACAGCGACATGAATCCCGATCCGGCGGAGCTGAACGTGATCCGCCAGCAGTTCGCGCGCTTCGCCTCGCAGTGCAAACCGTACGCCCCGATGTACCGGCAGATCACGCTGATGGGGCTTCGCCGCATGCTCGCGAGCGGCGGCGGCGCCGCCGCGCTCGATCGCGGGCTGCAGTACGACGATGTGAAGGATGCGTGGAACTATTACTTGCAGCACGACAACAGCGGCCGCGGCGTCGTGCTAGTGGCGCACTCGCAGGGATCGTTCATTCTCAACCGGCTCATCCGTGAAGAGATCGACGGCAAGCCGGTGCAGTCGCGACTGGTGTCCGCGATGCTGATGGGCACCACGGTCGCCGTGCCGAAGGGCAAGGACATCGGCGGCTCGTTCCAGCACGTCCCGCTCTGTAAGTCGGCGGCGCAGACCGGCTGCGTGATCACGTTCGCGTCGTTCCGATCGAATGTGCCTCCGCCGGCGAACACACTCTTCGGCAAGGTGCCCGAGGCCGACATGCAGGGCGCGTGCACGAATCCGGCGGCGCTCGGCGGCGGCAGCGGACAGCTTCACGCGTATCTCGACACGAACGGCAAAACGATCACGAG
>JACPZV010000441.1 GCA_016195295.1 Acidobacteriota bacterium | reverse complement strand
TGGAATGCCCACTCGATGTGGTGCACGTAGTCGTTCATCGTGCCCAGGACGCTGCGACTGGCGGTGGTGCCGAACGCCACGTCTCGCATCTCACGCACTTCCCCAGCAATGACCTCCTCCGGGATCTGGAGACGTGTCAACACGGCCTTCAAACCTGTCGCGAACCGCGTCGGTAGCGTGGACAGATGTCGCGCGGGAACGACGACCGACAAGCGGGTCGCCTCATTGACGAGCAGGACGACGTGCTGTGGCTTGGTAACGAGGACGGACGATCCGTCAATGTCGTACCGAAACCGGAAGCGACCGGATCGCATCCGGTACTGTCCGTCACCAGCCGCCACCTCCTCCAACTTTTTGATGGCGTGCTGTCGTGTCCGATTGTAGGGATCCGTACACAACACGTCGATGACCGTCGCATAATCAGTGGCCAGCGCAGAATGCCTCTTCAACAGCGCGCGGTAGTCGCGTTCGAACCGGGCCGTGACGAATACGGCAAACGGCGGCGCCATGCGGTCAGGACCGCTGCGATTTACGGGCCCGTCTGGTGGCTCGTGCGGGCTTCAGGAGAACCACCGCCGGACGCACGCGTCCGGCCTTGAGGTCGGCGTTGCTGTGCCGAATGGCCGACCCGACGCGCGCGTCGCGGAGTTCCAGGTAGTCTTCCAGTTCCTCGGCGTCCAGAATCCCGATCACGGGAATCCCGTCCTTTTCCAGGATGAAGTATTCCTTGTTCACGTGGGCTCGGCGAGCCAATTGGCCGAGATTCACGCGCGCTTTGGTAATCGGCAGACGCTGGACGGCGTGACTCGCGCGCAAGGCCATGATGGAGCCCTTCCTGATTGATCCTGATGAACGTTGATCAATGGTACACGAAGCGGCCGACGATGATCCACCCCAACCCGTGGGCAATGACCGCCCTTGACACGGGCCGATCAAGCAGGGATGGACGCCCTTGCACGTGAGAATCAAACGCACGCGGCGCGTCGGCGAAACGGCGCCGTTTCGGCTGTAGCTGTTTTTGTAGCTGTAGGTTGCATCCAGAAGCAGCAGGATCGATCAAGCTTCAGTAAGATTCGAAAAAAGGCCAATGATTCTGGCGCGTGAAAGCAGGCGCAATTCGCGAAAATGTCCGTTCAGGCGCTGAAGCCCGATCTCCGCATCTCCCCTGGCCACCGCGGCCACGCCGGAGGTCGTGGTCTTACCCGCCATCTCGTCGGCGATGCCGAGCCGCAGATAGAGCGTGGTGGTCAAATCACCAGTTCGGCGGGTTCGATCAGGGATTGATCTCCAGAAATTACGATGACACGCGACGAGATTCGAGACTATCCTGCCACGATCAGCGGGAGTGCACGATGAGCGAATCGCGAAAGAGAGCGGCCGGTTCTTCGAGGCGGACCTTCCTCAAGGCCGCTGCGGGCATCACTGCCGGCACGGTGTTGACTCGACAACCGCTATGGGCCCAAAGCCGTCGTGCCGGCACAGCGGTCGCGGCTCGGCCCGCCCTTGCGTTTCCCCGGATCAATCCGCAGTTCATGATCACGCCCGAGCAGGCGTGGGACTGGAACGTGTTCAAGAGCCAGGGCGGTCCCACGTACGCCGGCAGCACGGGATGGAAGCGCTTCACGGACTTTCTCATCTCGAAGATGCCGGAGTTCGGCGCGGTCGACTTCGATTACGTCGAGATCCCGTACGACCACTACATCGTGAACGATTGGCCCGATCGACGCACGCACATTCACGACTCCGGCGTGGCCGTCGAGAAGCTCGTCACTGACGGGACGCCGGTGCCGGTGGTGGCGTCGTACGGCATGACGTCCGGCTTCACGCCGCCCGAGGGCATTACCGCACGGATGCTGTATTACGACCCCGCCCATCCGCCGGCCGACGAGGACGTCGCGGGAAAAATTCTCGTCTTCCAGACCGCGCCGTACCCCAATCCGCCGTACTCGCGGTCGTTCCTCGACAACTACACGTTGACCGACTACGAGTGGCGTTCGCCGGGGAAATGGCCGCCGCTGTTCACACCTCCACCAACGCGCGTCACGAGCTCGTATCACTGCCGCTGGGTGTGGAGTCAGTTGAACGGATTTGCCGCAATCGGCATCCGCGGGCACGCCGCGGGCCTCGTCGTCGTGTACGACTTGTCGCCGGGCGCGGCGTTCGGGTTGGCGCAGCGAAGCGTCTACACGCCGGACGCGAGAGCGGGACTCGGCGCGAAGTACGTCAACTGTCCGACGCTCACGCTCGATCGCGTCAACGGCGCGAAGGTGCTGGCGGACGCGAAGGCAGGCAAGACGGCCACGTTAACGCTGACGGCCCGCTTCGCGCGCGACACGGGCAAAGCGATCATCGCGTATCTGCCGGGTAAGAACTACGGCACGCCGCAGGACGAACACGTCCTGATCGCCACGCACACCGATGCCATGTCGCTGATTGAAGAGAACGGCGGCCTGGGTCTGCTGGGCATCATGTCCTACTTCAATCACCTTCCGCGGTCGGCGCGGTCGCGCA
>JACPZV010000104.1 GCA_016195295.1 Acidobacteriota bacterium | reverse complement strand
TGCGACGTCGCCGATCTACAGGATGACGCGCTTGATCCCGTCTTTCAGGAGTCGGGAGTTGAAGGTGATGAGCAAGCCCACGCGCTTACCTGTCAATCGAAGGTAAGTGATGATTTGCGCGTCGAACAACGGGCTCATTCGTTCGACACTCTTGATCTCGAGGACTACTTCGTTCTCGACGATGAAGTCCACGCGAAAGGTTCCGAGCAGGCGGCCTTTGTAGACCGCCGGTATCCTCGCTTCCCTTTCGTAAGTCAAACCGGCGGAATCGAACTCGATGGAGAGCGCGGACCGGTAGAGCGATTCAAAAAGGCCGCACCTGAGCACTCGATGTACCTCGATGGCGCTTCCGATGATTCGTTCCGTGATCTTATCGATCCGATTCAACTCGGCGTCTCCGAGTCTCCGTGGCTTATCCATCTCCGTGTCCTCCGCGATCTCAGTGTCCTCGTCCCGAGAAGATTGCCAACGCACGCTCTCGCTCCGCGATTGGGATCAACGGAAAAGTCTCCAACACATGTTCGAACTCGGCGGCGCTCAGCTGATACAGCTCGGCGACGCGCGCATTGAGCCGCGCGAGCGCTTGGGGATCCGCACGACGGGACAGCAGCCGCGCGAGCGCGGCGATCTCCTCAAACGCGCCCGGCGCGGCCTCGGCCGTCGGAATCGGCAGCTGCTCCACGGTCGCCGTAGTGACGTGCGTCGTCACGCGCAAACGGACGAGGTAGTTCACGACGAAGCTGTTGAACAGCCCGCACAGAAAGTGCTGGGCGCGCGACGGCAGCGGCGTACGCAGGCAGAACACCGTGTGCGTCGACACGCACCCCGCGGGGAGAACGGCCGCGATGAACGTCAGGCGGTTGGTCGCGCTCGCGACGTCGCGGTACGCGAGCCGCGGGCGCTCGTATCGATCCGCGCGCAGCAGACGCCGCGCGTCGCGTGGGCTGACGCTGCGCGTCACCGAGTCGACCGCGACGCGAAACGGCTCGAGATGCTTCCCGTCGACCACCGGGAGGCCGAGCCGGTCCGCGCGAAACACGGCGCGATCGTCGCTGGCATTCAGCTCGCGGCCGAAGTGCGCGGACCACCCGACATCGCAGCCGAGCGAAGGAAACAGCGACGCCGCGCGCTCGACAAGCGCGAGGTCCGTGGCGTCTCGCAGCGCCGGGATCGCGAGGCCGGGGCCCGACACGCGTTCAAGCCACGCCGGCGAGACGTGCACGGGAAACCACGGTGAGGCCTCGGCGGGTTCTTCGTCGATCGATTCCAGATCCGACGGATCGTCCAGGCCCGTTCGGCAGGCGAAACGCCGTGTTGGCGATCCGCTGGACGCGGTCACGAGCAGAAAGCGCACGCCGCGATGAATCGGGAACACGCCGCGGTGGTTGTCGACGCCCACGAGCGCGTCGACGTCGCAGCGGGTCAGCAGCCGCCGGCGCAGCGACGCGCTGCCGTGATCGGTCGCGAGGCCGGAGGGCAACACAAGTCCGAGACGGCCGCCGCTCCGCGTGAGCGTCATCGCGCGCTCGACGAACAGCTGATAACGATTCGCGTGACCTTCTGATTGCGCGCTGTAGATGCCGGCGTCGCGAGTGAACCGCCGCATGGACGCGACCTCATCGCGAGCGATCGCGCGCGCGTCGGCGGCGCCGGAGTCGGCACGAATCATGTCCCATGGCGGATTCCCGATGACGGCGTCGAAGCCGGCGAGCGGCAGGCGACGGCCCTCGGCGTCGAAAAACACTTCGGGGAACTCCAGGTCCCAGTGAAAGAACCGTCGCGCGTCGGCAATGCGATCGGCCGCGTCGAGCATCTGCCGCGTCGTGTGCGTGGGCAGCGCGCTCCGTTCCGTAAGAATGGCGTCGGAGAGCGCGCCGAACGCTGAAGGCGGCAACGGGGCGTCGGGCGCGGCGAACCAGGCGGCGCACCAGAGATGCGCGACCCGTTTCCATCGCGACACGGCGGCCTGACGCGCGGTGAGCGCCGCGAAGGCGCGTTCCTTCGCGCGCACCTGGGCGAGCGTATCGTTCGGCGTCGACTCGATCGAGAAGCGCAGCGGCAGCGTCTCTCGAAGCGCCTCGGCGACCGCGTCATCGCCGAACAGCGGCAGCGTCGTTGCGGCTCGGGCGCGGCGACCGACATCTGGCGGGTGACGAAGATTGGCGAGCCACGCGCCGAGCAAACTGTCGCCGACCTGCAGGCGGTGATCGAGAAAGCTGAGCGGTCGATCGACGGCCAGCGTGGCGAGCCAGAGCGACAACCGCGCGAGCTGGACCGCCATCGGGTTGAGGTCGACGCCGTAGAGACACCGCTCGGCGATCGTCCGGCGGATGACCACGCGTTCGGCGTCGTCGATGTCGCTCGCGTGACAGCCGCCCGCGCGCACCAGGGCGTCTTCGTACGCGCGCGCCAGATAGCGACAGGCCGCGACGAGAAACGCGCCGCTTCCCATGGCGGGATCGACGATCCGCAGCCGCAGAATGCGATCGGGCGTCGCGTCCCGGACGAGCGGGCCGAGCGCGCGTCGCACGAGATAGTCCGCAATCGGCTGGGGGGTATAGAACGTCCCCGTCGCCTTGCGAACGCCGGATCCGGATTCGAGCGTGACCACGGTTGACCCGCCACGGCGGCCGACGCGCGGCTGACCTTCGACACGCGGCGCGTAGTCGAGGAGCGTTTCGTACACGGCGCCGAGCTGCTCGACGCCGAGCTCCCGATACGCAATGCGTTCGCGCCCGGCGCGATCGCGCGCTGGCCGCGTCGACAGCGCCAGCACCGCGCGCCGCGCGACCTCGTCGTCCAGATCGCGCCGCTCCGCGAGCGGTGTGCGCGCGGGAGCGAACAGGCGGCCGTTGAACGGCGTGACGCG
>JACPZV010000437.1 GCA_016195295.1 Acidobacteriota bacterium | reverse complement strand
TTGTGCAGCCGACGCCCGTGGAGCTGGTCTTCGTCGGCGGCGCACACGCGCTGTTCGTCGTGCGCCTCGTCCTCGCGCGCGCGACGGCGGCCAGACAGCGCGCGATCGACCTCGAACGTTTTCAGCGGATCAAACGCGGCGTCTAGGGTTCAGCGGAGGCTCCTGAGAATTCGCGAAACCTCGCGGAGGTCACTGGCATAGCGCGACGCCGGCGCCGTCCGCGCGAATTGTTCCAGATAGGACCGCGCGGCATCCGGCTGGCCGTGGTGCGCGAGCGTGGTTCCAAGGTTGTACAGCGCGTCGTAATTGGTGCGATCCAGCTGCACTGCCCGCTTCCATTCCTCGATGGCCGTCGTGTGGTCGCCGCTTCTTGACGCGACGACACCCAGGTCCGCGTGCGCCCGAGAGGATCGCGGATCGACGCGCACGGCGCGCTCGAAGTGCTGCCGCGCCGCCGGGAGGTCGCTGCGTTCGAGCGCCAGCATCCCGAGATTCTCGAGCGGCACACTGCTCTGCGGATTGATCGCGAGGACGCGTTCGAACGCGCGGCCCGCGTCCGGACGGCGGCCGGCGCGCGCGTAGGCAATCCCCAGCGAGTTCAGCGTGTCGACGTCGGCGTCGGCGGGGTTGGCAAGCGGCTCGAGCATGCGAATCGCCTGGGCCGTTTGGCCCGCGTCCGCCAGGTAGCCGCCCAGTTGCGCCACGACCGAAGTCTCGGTGACCCCGGCGCGGATGGCCCGCTGCAGCACGTCGATCGCAAGGCTGAGGTTGCCGCGCTGCCATTCGACGAACGCGAGATGACGGTACGCGATCGCCATGTCCGGTCGGCGCCCGATCACCTGCTGGTACGTCCGCACGGCTTCCTCGGACCGGCCGGCGCCGAAGGCTTCGACGGCATCGTGCATCGCTTGATCAAGCGCGACCAGCTGCTTCGGGTCGTCCACCTCGGTGTAGCGTGCCTTGTGGGGCGCGTCTCCAGACACGTATCCCAGCGCGCGCAGTCTCGCCGCGGCGTCGGCCGCCTCGGCGCGACGCGGACCGGGCGGCGCCGCCGCGAACGCATACAACGTCGCGGCGAGCGTTCGATCGCGCTCCGCCGATCGACCCGCAAGGTTCTCGCGTTCACCAGGATCCGTCGCCAGGTCGTAGCGCTCGGGAAGGGGAAGGTCGATGTACTTGTCACGATCGATGAGAACGCCGGCAAGCGGCGCCCACCCGCGGTTGAGCATCGCGCCCATCGCCTCGAAGTACGACGGGCGCGGCGATGACCCGCCGCTTCGCTCCGCCGCGGGGAGGAGCGTTCGCCCGGGCAGATCCGACGGCAGCGCCTGACCGACGGCATCGAGGATGGTCGGCAGGATGTCGACGTGTCGCGCGGGAACAGACGATACCTCTCCCGCCGAAGACGCGCGGTTGCCCATCTCAGCAATGATGAGCGGCACGCGAAGCGTGGCCTCGTAGGCGAACAGCCCATGCGATTGTTCC
This sequence comes from Acidobacteriota bacterium, assembly GCA_016195295.1. Classification (GTDB taxonomy): domain Bacteria; phylum Acidobacteriota; class Vicinamibacteria; order Vicinamibacterales; family CAVVIG01; genus SRVP-36. The sequence goes on along the minus strand of JACPZV010000437.1, from coordinate 11,040 downwards.
CCGTGCTCGCCAAGCCCCTCGCCGTGATCGCCGGTCACGATCACCAGCGTCGGTTGTGTCGACGCGCGCGGATCTTCGAGGAGCGGCGCAAGCGCGGCGTCGGTTGCGGCGACTTCACCGTAGTACGGACGGGCGGCGTAGCGCGCGTCGAAGGGCGCCGGCGGCCGGTACGGCGCGTGCGGGTCGAACACGTGCAGCCAGGCGAACCAGTGCTCGTGGTCCGGCGACTTGACGCGTTGGGCGAGCCAGGCGCGCGCAATCGGCACCATATCCGCCGCGGGACGTTCCGGCATGGCGAACTCGGTTGGCGCACGTGATTCGCCGAATCGATCGTCGTAGACGTCGAATCCCTGGTTCAGTCCAAACCGCGAGTGTAGAGGAAACGCGGCCACAAACGCGGCCGTGCGGTACCCCGCGCGCTTCAGCAGCGTCGCGGCGGTACGGGTATCCGGCGCCACGCGGTAGCCGCTGTTGTCGCGGACGCCGTGCTGGAACGGATACTGTCCGGTCAGGATGCTGATGTGCGAGGGCAGCGTCAGCACGCTGTGGGCGTGCGCGAAATCGAAGCGCACGCCCTCGGACGCAAGCCGATCGAGGACCGGCGTCGCGGCTTGGCCGCCGTAGCAGCTCAGCGCGTCGGCGCGCAGCGTGTCGATCGTGATGAGCAGAACGTTCTGGCCCGCGATCGAATGCAGGTCGGCCTGCGCACGGCGGTGGCACGACCACGCGAGCAGCCCGAACGCGATCCCGACCAACGCCCGACTCACGTGTTTCAACAACGGGCCTCTCGCGAAAGAGAAAAAGAGGTCGAAATGGTAGCGCAACCGGGTGGCAGTCCACACAATCCAAATGGCCGTATTCCCGCGAGACGCCGTGCAGCAACGAGTAAAGTTTTGTGGTACACAGCGTGACAAATCCGTGTAATGTTTTCGGGTACGAACTGTAACTTCGGTTTGTCAGAGGAGGTCACCTTGACACGCGCGATCCTTCGAGTTCTCGCTGCTTCGGCGATCGTCTTCGCGTTCGGCCTTGCGCCGGCCGCAGCACAAACCGGCCAGGTGTTCGGCGAACTAGTCGGCAAAGTCATCGACGATCAGGGGGGCGTGCTGCCCGGCGTCACCGTCACGCTATCAGGCCCGGCGGTCATGGGCGCGCAGACGGCGACGACAAATGAGCGCGGGCTCTATCGCTTCCCTGGCGTCAACACCGGGACCTACACGTTGAAGTTCGAGTTGGCGGGCTTTTCGCCGCTGGTCCGCGAGGGCATCGTCGTTCCCGTGCGGCAGACGGTCACGGTCGACGCCTCGATGAGGCTCGCGTCGCTGCAAGAAACCGTGACTGTGAGCGGCGCGTCGCCGACCGTCGACGTGGAAAACACGAAAGTCGGCGCGCGTCTGGACCACGAGATCCTGACGGCGGTGCCGACGTCGCGGACCATCTTCGGATCCACAACCGTTCTGCCCGGCATGACGATGGGACGTCAGGATCCGGGTGGGTTGAACGCGGCGACGTCGACCGGCATGGTCGCGCACGGCGCGGGCAATTACAACCTGAACTACTACGGGGTGACCGCGGACACGCCAGCCAACTACGGTTCGATGTATTACATGGATTTCGGGTCGGCCGAAGAAATCTCCGTCGACACAGCGGCCATGGGCGCCGAGGTCGGCGGTGGCGGCGGGGCAAACATCAACATCATCCCGAAGTCCGGCGGCAACAATCTGAAGGGCGATGCGTTCTACAGCGTGACCGGCAAAGGCTACTGGAGCGGTTTCACCGGCAGCAACATCACCGACGATCTGAAGGCGCAGGGTGTCACGGATCCGTCGCTGCAAGGGCTGCAGGATTTCAACGCCAACGCCGGCGGTCCGTTCGTGAAGGATCGTCTCTGGTGGTTCGGCTCGCTCCGGAACTATCGGACGATCGACGCCCAGCCGGGCTACACGGTCGTGAACTCGGACGGAAGCCTTACGAACCCGTTCCTGTCGAACCTCCGCAACTACACCTTGAGCGGAAAGTACCAAATCAACAAGAACAATCAGCTCTCGGTGTTCTGGACGTACAACAAGAAATTTCAGCCGCATCGCAACGGGGGCGTGGCGCAGCCGAATCCGATCAACACGCTCAACCAGCAGTCGCCGAAAAACCTGTTCAACGGCAACTGGACGTCGGTGATGGGCCAGAATACGTTCCTGGAAGTGTCGTCCACCTACTTCCATATGCACTGGCCGAGCGACTTTTCCGAGGAGTTCTACGCGCTGCCCGCAAATCTCCAGCACTCGACGACCTTCAACAACACGACGAAGATCTATATCGACGGACCGGAGCCGACCGGGCAACGCTTCCGCGACTCCTATCGGGGCCAGACCAATGTCGGCCTGACCAGGTACGTTGACGGCTGGCTGGGCGCCAGCCATCAGTTGAAGTCCGGCTTCGAGAACTGGTACGGCTGGGGCCAGGACTACTTCAACGTCTTCAACGACACGCGACTGCGGTACTCGAGCAATGCGGACGGCACGAACCTGCAGCCGCTCGAGGTCTACGGCTTTGCCACGCCGCTGACGCAGAAGGCGAACATGCGCAACTTCGCCGCGTTCGTCCAGGACCGCGTCAGCTACTCGCGCTTCACGTTCAACCTCGGCCTGCGCTGGTCGTTCTACGACGGTCTCATCCCCGAGCAGTCCGGCGGTGGCGGCCGGTGGTTCCCGGTGACGAACTATCCGGAGATCAAGCCCCCGTACAGCTGGAACACGCTGGCGCCGCGGACCGGCGTCGTCATCAAGCTTACCGAGGATGGCAAGAACGTCGTGAAGGCGAGCTACAGCCGGTACTACGAGGTGATGTACACGACGGAGTACAGCAACATCAACCCCAATGTCATCGGCACCGGCAACATCCCACTCGTCTACGCCTGGAGAGGCGACCTCAACGGCAACGGCCTCGTGGAGGCGAACGAACTGGGCGTGCTGAAGAGTCAATTCGTGCCGTCGGCGAACAGCATCGATCCGAATCTCAGGGATCCGAAGACCGACGAGATCATGTTCGCGTTCCAGCGCGAGGTGGCGAACAACGTCTCCTTTAACGTCGACTGGATCCAGCGCTGGTTCAACGATCAGACGATCAATCAGGATTGCTACGGCCTGCCGTGCGATACCGTGGCGACCAAGGCATACGCTCCGACGCGGGTAGTTTCCGACCCCGGACCAGACAACATCCGCGGCACTGGTGACGATCGCTCACTGACCTTCTATGACGTGACCTCCGCGTACCTGGGCAAGGATACGTTCGTCCATACGAACTGCGGGAGCAACGTGTCGGTGAGCTGCACGCAGCGGTACCGGGCACTCGAGATCTCGCTCGGCAAGCGGATGTCGAACCATTGGCAGATGCAGGGCTCGTACGTGTGGTCGCGCCTCGATGGCGATATCTGGCTCGACTACACGAATCCGAACAACCTGATCGATTTCGTGGGAAAGGGCGCCACGGCGACCGGCGGAACCAACACGTCGCCCGATCAGCCGCATGCGTTCAAGCTGCTCGGGAGCTATCAGGCGCCATGGGGCATCACCGTCGGCGCGAACTATCAGGCGCTGAGCGGGCTGCCGCGCGATCGCAATCTGACGGTGAACTTCGCGCAGGGTTCCAGTGCCATTCGCGTCGAACCGCGCGGCACCTATCGGGGCGCCACGCTGAATCTGCTGTCGCTGCGCGCGGACAAGAGCTTCCGCATCAACGGCTCGCGCCGCGCGTCGTTTGTCGCGGAACTGCACAATGCGCTCAACTCGAGTGCTGATCAGTTCAACATCGGTACCGCCACGCAGAACTTCGCCAGCCAGGCGGCATTCGACGCCGCGCGGCGGACGACGTCGTACTTCGGGCGCGTACAGGAGATCGTCGCGCCGCGCGTGCTGAAGATCGGGTTCAGGTTTGACTTCTAGTCGTTAGTCGCTCGTCATTCGTCGTTCGTCGAGACCGGCGTCGTGGAAGACACGGCGCCGGTCTTTTTTGGCGCGCGCGTGACCAACGACCAACTAACGACTGATGACTAACGCCTGACGACTGCGCTAGACTCGCGCCGCGACATGAGCGCAGAGCGGCGGCTCTTCGTCCTTCTCTACACGGCGTCCGGAGCGGCGGCGCTTGTGTACGAAGTCGCGTGGACGCGGCTGCTCACGTTGCAACTCGGTCATACCGTCGCGGCCGCCAGCACCGTGCTGGCGGCGTTCATGGGCGGTCTGGCGATCGGCGCGTGGGCCACCGGATCGCGCGTCACCGCTCCCGATCGCACCACCGACCCGCTCAAGATGTACGCGGCGCTCGAGATTGGCGTCGCTGTCGCCGCGCTGCTCCTGCCCTTCGCGCTCCGCGCGACCGTGCCCGCGCTGGCGTGGGCGTACGCGGACGGTGAAGCGCCGGTTCGCTTCGGTCTCCTTCGACTCGCGATCTGTCTCGGCCTCGTGGGCGTTCCTGCCGTCGCGATGGGCGCGACGTTTCCGATCGCCACGCGCTGGTACGCCACGAGCCCTGCTGATGCCGGGCGCCTCTACGCGGCCAACACGGCCGGTGCCGCCGTCGGCGCCATCGCGGCCGGCTTCTGGTTGATTCCCGTGCTCGGCCTGCGCGGCACGACGTGGATCGGCATCGCGCTGAACACGGCCGCCGCCGCCGGCGCGCTCTGGATTGCGTCCGCTTCGACGATCGACGCGGAAATCGCGGAACCCGCGGAGACAACGCCGAAAGCAACTCCACGTATCTCTCTGCGAGCTCAGCATGTTCTGCGTTCTCCGTCTTCTTCGCCGGCGCCGATGCTCGCCCTCACGGCCGCGGCGGTCTCGGGGTTCGCGGCGCTCATTTACGAAGTGGCATGGACACGATTGCTCGCCCTCGTCATCGGCCCCACGACGTACGCCTTTGCCACGATGGCGGCGGCCTTCATTGCGGGGCTGGCTTTGGGCTCCGCGGCCGGCACACGCCTGGCGCGCAGAGTGGAACGGCCGGCCGTGTGGCTCGCGCTGGTGCTTGCCGCGGGCGCGGTGGCCGCGAATACCGCCGCGTGGTACGGCGCGACGCGGATGCCGTTGATCGTCGCGAACCAGGTTGCCGACCCTGCCGCCAATTTCAGCGGCGTCATCTTTGCCCAGGCCATCGGCGTCGCCCTGCTCCTGATGCCGATGACGCTGGCGCTCGGCGCGACATTCCCGCTCGCGCTCGCCGCCGCGGGACACGCGTCGACCGTGGTCAGAGACACGGCGCGCGTCTACACGGCCAACACGGTCGGCGCCATCACCGGCGCGCTCGCCGCGGGTTTCGTCCTCATTCCACAATTGGGGCTGCGCGCGACGATTCGCGATGCGGCAGTGCTTGCGGCGCTCGGCGGCGCCGGGTGTCTCGCGGCCGCCCTTCGCGCATCAGGAACCGCGACCCGACAGCAAGAGGTCATCGGCTTTCCGATGGCCGTCGCGATCGTGACGGTGAGCGCGATCGTGTTGGCGCCGCCCTGGGACCGCGCGTTGCTCGCCAGCGGCGCGTACAAGTACGCGCCGTACCTCGGTGCCGTGGATCTCGACGCCGTGCTCCGCGCCGGCACGATCGAGTACTACAAAGAGGGCGCGGCGGGCACCGTCAGCGTGCGCCTCCTGACCGGAACACGCTCGCTCGCGATCGACGGCAAAGTGGACGCGTCGAACGGCGGCGACATGCTCACGCAGCGGTTGCTCGGGTTGCTGCCCGTGCTCATCCACGGCCGGGCGCGGGACGTCTGCATCATCGGCTTGGGCAGCGGGGTCACCGTGGGTGCGGCGCTCGGGCCCGGGACGGTCCATCGCGCGGACGTCGTCGAGATCTCGCCCGAAGTCGTCGAGGCTTCGCACTTCTTTGACGCGGAGAACGGCCGCGCGCTCGCGCAGCCGGGCGTGCGCCTGATCGTCGGCGACGGCCGGTCGCACCTGCTGTTCACGCCGAGGCGCTACGACGTCATCGTGTCCGAGCCTTCGAATCCCTGGATGGCCGGTGTGGCGTCGCTGTTCACCCGCGAGTTCTTCGAGGCAGCGCGATCGAAGCTGAAGCCCGAAGGATTGCTCTGCCAGTGGGCGCACACCTACGACATCAGCCCGGCCGATCTCCGCTCGATCGTGCGAACGTTTTCGTCGGTCTTCCCGCACGCGACGCTCTGGCTCGTCGGCGACGGCGACTTGCTGCTGATTGGCGCGAACGCCGACGCGATCACCGAGCGACTGACGGCCGTCGAAGCCGGCTCCGGTCAAGGCGCGACCGCCTCCCTGCTCGCGGACGTGGGCATCGCCGAGCACACGGCGCCCTTTGCGTTGCTGTCGCTGTTTGCTGGTGGCCCGCGCGAGATCGAGAGATACGCCGGCAACGCGACAATGCAAACCGACGATCGCACGGGGCTCGAGTACTCGGCGCCCCGCGGCATCTACGGGCGGACGAAGGACGACAACGTCGCCGCGATCCGCGCGCTCAATCCGGAACGCGTTCTCACGGTGCGCCAGGCCTTCGAACGAGCGAGCGATGCCGCGTGGGTCTCGCGCGGGACGATGGAATTGAAGGCCCAAGCATTCGCGCCGGCGTACGAGGCGTTTCGTCAGGCCACCGCCATCAACAGTCGGAACACGGCCGCTCTTGCCGGGATGTCGGACGCCGCGGGCGGTGCCGGGCGGTTAAACGAGGAGCGCGAATGGTTGCGCGCCCTCGCCGCGCGTGAACCAGGAAACGCCGCGGTTCGGATCGAACTATCGAGGATCCTCGCGGTTGGCGGAGACGTGCAAGGCGCGCTTCAGGCCGCGTCCGAGGCGGTCCCGCTCGCCCCCGACGATCCTCGCCCGGCTGAACAATTCGCGTCGGTTCTGGCCGACGCCGGCGATGGTGAGCGCCTGACGCCAGTGGTGGATGCACTCATGGCGCGATTCCCGGACCGCATCGAGCCACAGTACTACCGCGCCACGGCGCTCTTCCTGCGTGGCCGTACCGAGGACGCCGCTGCGGCGGCCCGACAGATCGTCGGCAGCGCGCCGGGCCACGCGCGCGCACAAGGGCTGCTCGCCGCAGCCTGTGCGACGCTCGGCCGCCGCGAGTGCGCGCAGTCGGCCTTCGATGCCTACATCGGCCTGAACCCGCGGGACCCGTCCGGCTACGTCAACGCAGGTGTGTTCAACCTTCGGTCCGCGGACGCCGCAGCCGCTGTGGATTACTTCGCCAGCGCCGTCGCGCTCGACCCCACGTCCGCTTCCGCCCGGGGCGGGCTGTCTCAAGCCCGCGCCTTGCTCGCCAACGGCCGTTAAAACCGGTCGCGCAGTTGGCGGGCGCCCTTCATGTGCCGATATGTGTTGTAGGCCGCGATGCGAACGGTCGCGACCGGGGTCGGCATGCCTATTGCTCAGTTCGAGAGAGGCAGAGGAGGGCGTGATGAGTTTGGTTCGACTACTCGGGTTCACGACGCTGGCGTGCGGGTGTGTAGTCGGCCGATATCGCGAGGTCGCAAGCAGCCGGGAAGTCACCTACGTCGAGGAAAAAGGCAAGACCTGCGGCAGCCATGGCCACCGGCGTAATCACACAATTGCGATCGAGCGTCTCACAGCTGTCGCCCCGGTACCATTGGTCAGCAAGGCCTCGTGACGCGCGGCTGTGACTCGACGACCACAATCGCTGTAGCCGCTTCGCCTCGCTTCACCCTAAGGCTGGCGCTCCTCCGTGCCGAAACACAGGCGTGTCAGACCTCCCCAAGCCGTATCAAATCGTTACGACCGGTTCCCGCCAGTGCAAGTTTTACCTGACGGATTGCCTCGACCTTTTCAAGCAACTCCCCAAGCACAGTGTCAACGTCATCGTCACATCGCCGCCGTACAACCTCGGCATTGACTACAACAGCTACAAGGACACGCTGTCCCGGTCGGAATACCTGACGTGGACAGAAACCTGGATTGGGGCCGCGGCTCGCGTCCTGCGGCCGGACGGATCGCTGTTCCTCAACGTCGGCGCCAAGCCGAGCGATCCGTGGACCGCGTTGGACGTCGCCCAAGCCGCGCGCTCGCACCTGCGTCTGCAAAACATCATCCACTGGATCAAATCGATTGCGATTGAGCGGGCGTCGGCCGGCGCGGCCGCGGGCCTCACGCGCGACCTCGCGGTCGGTCACTACAAGCCGATCAACAGCGACCGGTTCCTGAACGACTGCCACGAGTTTGTTTTTCACTTGACGCCCCACGGTTCGACCGGACTCGACCGTCTCGCGCTGGGCGTGCCCTATCAGGACGAGTCGAACATCAGCCGCTGGCGCGGCGCGGGTGAAGGCGTCCGCTGCCGCGGAAACACCTGGTTCATTCCGTACGAGACGATTCAGCGGCGCGACCGCGATCGGCCGCACCCCGCGACGTTTCCGCCCCGGCTTCCGGAACAGTGTCTGCGGCTCCACGGCGTGAAGCGCGTCCAACTCGCCATGGATCCGTTTACGGGTCTAGGGAGCACGGCGGTCGCGTGCGCGCGCCTGGGCGTGAACTTCATCGGCGCGGAAATGGACGAAACCTATCTGGCGGAAGCGGTGGCGCGCACGCGCGAGGCGCGCGCCCCGCGGGCGCTCCCGGGGCGCGCGACGCGCATGAGGAAGGCGGAGCTTACTTCCTCGACGATGAAACGGCGGGCGGAGGCTTGAGCACGTACTCTTTCCGCGACCAGACTTGGGCGCCCTTGCGCGCGACTTTCACATCAATCTGCCGGCGCCGCTTGGTCGCATCCGGATTTTTCGAGTAATAGCCCAGCACGTAGTAGTCGCTCGTCTCGCCGTCGATCCTCTTCAGCGCTCTGCTGAAATCGTTCTGGTTGACGACGGCGAGACCGCCGGTCTCTTCCGCCAGGACGCGGAGACTGTCCTGCGACTTGCGGATGAACTCGTTCCACTGCTGTGGATCGACTTGTTCGTCGATGTCCCCCATCCCCACCAGACCGCGGGGATCGATCGTGTACATCGTCACGTTCGCGCGATTGGCCTGCCGTGTCACTTCGCCGAGCTCCCGCGCGAGGTCGGCGTCCGCGAAGGTTTCGCTCTGCTTCTGCTGCTGGGTGAACGGGTCGACGCCGTTGCTACTGGTGCCGCTGTCCGAGTTGTTCTGCGCCTGGGTCTGATTCTGCGACCGCGCGAATTCGTTCTGCGCGAACGGCGAATTCGGATCCATGAGACCCAGACGCGCGTCCTGGAACGGATTGAAGTCGTAGCCGTCGCTGACGTAGACCAGCGCTTTGCGCCGATTGTGCACCTGCTCCAGGTTGTTCAGCAGGTCGTTGATGGTCGAGAAAGCGACGTGCGCTCGATACCGCACTTCGCTCGGCCCCTCGGCGCCCGACGGGCCGTTGATGATGTCGGTCGGCTTCAGCTCGTTGCCCGCGATCTTCTTGATCGCTTCGTCGAGCCGCGACCTGTCGTACGTCATGTCGACGGCGATCGACGACGGTCCGCTCGACACGATGCCGAACATGTCGCCGTCGTGCACGAGCTCCTTCGAGATCTTCTTGAAGAGCTCCCGCACGCGGCCGGTGTTGTGAAACTGCAAATGGAGATCGTCGACGAAGAACACGAAGATGCGGCCCGAGACGTCGTTCCTTGGGCGGGCGGGCGGCAGAATGATCCCTTCGGGCGGCGGCGGTGGAGGCGGCGCGAGCACATTGGTCACACGACCACCCGTGACAACCGTCATCGACGAGATGTCCTGCTTCACGCCGTCTTCGTAGACCTCGAACTCGTCCTTCTTCAGGTCCGGAATGAAGTTGCCTTTGTCGTCGCGCACGATGATGTCGTTCGTGACGAGATCGACTTGGACTCTGAAAGTGGGTTTCTCCTGCGGCGCGGCCGGAGCCGGCGGGGCCGGGGTCTGAGCCGACAGACCGACTGCCAGGACCACAAGGAGTGCAGTGGACCAGAAACCGTTGGCTTTCAGCCTCATATCGTCAAATTATACATCGCCGAGCGCCCGCTGGGCCGCCCGTGCCACGATGACCGTCGCCGCGAAGGTGGCCGCAAGACCGACCAACAGAACCGCATAGTAAGACGCATCCCGGGACACTTGAGCCTGTCCGGCCAGGGCAAGCGCCTACCACGGCCGTCCACGCGGGTCGCCGCGTCTCTGGAGCGATGCGTTACTCTCCCGCGGATTCGGTCGGTGTCTCGGTAGGCCCGGCAGCATCGAGCGCTTCGGGAGGCGAAACGGCGTCGACTTCGCGGGCAACGCTTGTGGATTCGGCCGAAGCCGGAAGCGAACCGGCCAAGGCGTCAGCTCTGCCGCGGCGACCACGTCGCCGCCGCCGCCGACGTCGTGTCGCGCGGTCGTCGGCCGGCGGGGACTCTGCCGGGCCCGCTGCTGCGTCGCCGCTCGAAGGCATCTCCGCGCGATCAGATCCTGGCGGCGCCTCCGTTGTTGCCGGCGGCTCTGCGTCCATGACGCCGACCTCGACGGCGGCGGCCTGACGCGCGGCGCGCTCGGCCCGCCGTCGTTCGCGCCAGCGCTCTACATCAGCAGAGGGAATCGGGGTCTCGAGAATCTTCCGCCAATCGAAGCTCACGTCGGGGTACTGCGTCTCGAGCGCGCGCCGTATCGCTTCATCAAACGGCTCGCGTCCGACTTTGGCGTCCGGTGGCGTGCGAAACATATAGAGCAGGCGCGGGCGCGTCGCCCCGCGCCGGTTGGTCGTGGGTTGCACGAGCGCGAAGCGCTCGTACCCGCGTTTGTCGCGCGAGAACTTGAGGAACGCCACGGTCGCTATTTGCGCCTGGAGGCGCGGGTGGACTTCTTGGCCTTCGTCGCGCGCGTGGGCTTCCTGCGCGGCAACGGCTTGGCGCCGCGCGAGGCGGTCTTGCGCGGCGCGGCCGCAGGCCTCGCGGCTCGAGCGCGGGCCGCGCCAGTGGCGTCGCGATCGCGGTGCACGAGCGCGAAGCGTGGCTGGTCGCCGATCGCGTGATAGCTCCAGATCTCTCCGACGCGAATCTGGTTGTCCTCACACAGCCGTCGCGCGACCTCGACCATTCCGGCGGGCACG
>JACPZV010000103.1 GCA_016195295.1 Acidobacteriota bacterium | reverse complement strand
CATTGCGGGCGAACAGCACGAGCCGTGTCCGACCTGCTTACGCGCGGCGCTCGCCTGCGAACCACCAGTCGCATCCGTCACAGCCGGTCCGCCGGACTCCGCACTCCCAGCGCTCCTCGATTGAGCACGTGCGTGTAGATCATCGTCGTCGTCACATCGGCATGCCCCAGCAGCTCCTGTACCGTCCGGATGTCGTAGCCGTCCTCAAGAAGATGGCATTCGGGCGCGCGGCATCTGCGCAATCGCGCCGACCTCCACCTGCAGGACATCACGATAGAGGAACAACACCGCACAGAACGCCTGGTTTTGCGTCGACGCGCTGAGCCGCGGCTCCACCGCCAACCATGTCAGAAACGCCGAGATCTCCGGCGCACCCATCGTCGACGGATGGACCTTCTTGTGAAAGACGATGTACCGCCGGATCCAGTACACGTACGCGTCCTCGGTCCGGCGGCTGTAATGACGCGTGCGGATCGTGCTGCGCACGCGGTCGAGCAGCTTGATTCCCATTCGACGACGATGGCATCGTCGTCGTCATGTTCGCAATACCGGGCTGCACGAAAAGGAGGGGCCGAACGTCACTACGCTGTCGCCAGCACTTCCGCGACAGCCTTAGGGTCGCGCGCGACGTGACCTTGATAGAGCGTCACGTACGCGCCGAGCGCCGTCAGACCGAGGTACTCGAAGATGAGACCGCGCAGGAGCAACGCGGCGAGCTGCAGGGGAAACACCGCCAACCCGACGAGCGGCACGAACGCGATCAACCCGAGCCCTGACCACGCCAGCGCTGAGGCGAGCGTCGCAGCCACGACCAGCGCCAACACGACCAAGAAGACGCCGGTCAGCTCGCGAAATTCGGCCCGAATGAAACGCCCCGCGGCGCGGCACGCGTCCGCCAGCCCGAGGCCTTCCAGGGCGATCGCAATCTGAAGCAACAGATACACCGTGTTGACGATCGTGATCCACGCGACCAGCCCGGCCGCCGCCAGCGCGGCGATGAACGTCCAGCCGATGATGAACGCGCGTCCCTCGATCGCGCGATATCCGTACACCACGAACGCCAGATAGCCGCCGACCGACAGCGCGTACACGATCATCAGCACGAACCCAAGCGCCAGGTACGGCCGAAAGAGTCGCGCGCATCCCGCGGTGAAGCGGTCGAGCGTGAAACGCGAGGCGCTGCGGAAGGTTTCGAACGTCAGGGGCTCGCGCTCGATCGGTCCGGCCGAGGCATTCGCCGCGACGAGGACTTCGACCGTCCCGCCCTTGACGGCGAAGGTCAGAACCGATCCGCCGAGCAGGTCGAGACCGAACGCGGCTACGAAGGCCGACAGCGCGACCGGCTCGGACAACAACGCGCTGGCGATGCGCGTGAACATCTCGCGTGGACTGCCGTGCAACAGATCCGCGAGGTTGCCGCCGAGCAGCACGGCCACGAGAATCGCGGCACCGATGATCGGCACGACCAGCAGCACTTGAAACGTCGTCTCGGCCACGAATTGAATCGCGACGATCGGCCAGTTCGCCGCCGCCAGCAGCGCGCCGCGCTTGAGGAGATGCTTCAGGTCCAATCGATTTCACTATAGCACCCGTGTATCCTGTTCTCAGGGTGACTTCCCTTCTCCGCGTCGTGCGGACCGGCGTCGTGGCGGCGATTGGAATCAGCGTGGCCGGGTGGGGCGCCGAGCGGTTCCGTTTTGGATCGACCGATCTCGCGGCCGCGCGGCGGGTCGAGGGCCCATGAGCGCCGAGCAGCGCCGCCTGTTCGACGCGATGGACGCCGCCTTGCCGGGTGGCGACGGGGACCGCAACGGCGTCACGGTCTTCGACGCGTCCGGCGTGCCGCTCGCCTGGGCCGGCCGCGTCTCGGATCTCCCGAAGGAACGCATCGACGGGCCCGACGCGATGTTTGTCGCACCGAGCGCGCTCGGCCCGCGCCTCGTCCGGACGACGGCACTCGTCGAGACGGCCGGTCGGTCGACGTCAGGACGCCTGGCGACCGTGGTCGCCGAGCGGCTGTTCGGGAGCCCGGAAGACGCGTCGGGACTCGCCGACACGTTTCGTCTCTCGACATCATTGGCGCCCGTGACGCTCCGTCCGTGGATTCGGGGCGCGTCCTCCACAACCTCGCCGTTTACATTCGTCATCGTCGGCCGAGACGGGACGCCGCTGGCGGAGGCCGAAGTGGTGGCTGCGGACTTGGCCGCGGCCCGCGGCCGATGGCGTCAGCAGACGTGGGCGGCCGTGCTGGGCGTGCTGGGCGTCACTGTCCTCTTCTGTGTCGGACCGGTGATCGAGCGGCGCCACCGGCGGCGCGACGCGCGTGGGTTCATCACCGCGACATGGGCAATCGCGGCCGCGCTCGCTGGCGCGTTCGCGCTGCTGTCCTTCACGGTTCTTTGGCTGAACCCGAGCGCCTGGTCGACGTCGCCGGCATTCCTGCTCCTGACGGCTCTGACCGCCGTCGCCTTCGTTTGGCTCTTGCTGGATCTGGTCGAGCGCCGTCGGTCCGGCCGTCCTCGACCGCGGCTGCGCTTGACGCCGGGCGACGAGACGATGGGCCGGGTCGTCGTCTCCGCCGTCTATTTCTCCGCGAGCCTCATCGCCACCGGCCTCCTCGGCCTCTACCAGCACGCGTTGAAGAGCCTCGTGGCCCACACGTCGCTCGACGTGCTGCACTTCTCCCTGCATCCGATGAGCGCGACGCGACTGGCCGTGGCGTTCGCGTTGGTGTTGTTCCACGCGGCGATCGTCTGGTCGGCGGTGGCGCTCATTCGGGCGGCCGGGCTCTTCGCGCGGACGCCGCGCACCTGGAACGCCCGCGCGTGGATTGCCGGGGGCTCCTCGATTGGCGTGTCCGTCGCCATCGCGCTGGTCCACGCGACCGCGCCCGCGATTCCGCTGCCGACGCTCGTCGTGGCGCTGGTCGCCACGGCGGGATGCGCCGCCGCGCTTGGGCGGCTGAGCCGCCGCATGAGGCGCGTGTCGCAAGCACTGCGGCTCGGCGTGTGTTTTCTCGCGCTCCTCGCGCCCGCCGTCGCGATGTATCCGTCGCTCTTCGCCGACGCGCGCGCCGCGAAGGAACAGTTGGTGGCCGCGGTGTACGGACCGCAGGCCGCGAGCCAGCGCGAAGATCTGCAGCGCCGGCTGCAGCAAGCGGTCGATCAGATCGACGCGCTGCCGTCGCTGGCCGAATACGTCGTCGGCTTCGACGTGCCGACGCCCACCACGGACCGCGCGTTTCTCGTGTGGTCGCGGACGGACCTCGCCACGTACCGGCTCACGTCCGCCGTCGAGCTGTACCGGGCCGACGGACGGCTGGTCAGCCGATTCGCGCTGCTCCCCGAGTACGCGACCGCGACGTACCGCGCGACGACCTGCAGTTGGGAGCAGCCCGTCGACGAACGATCGACGCTCGGATCGAGCGAGCGACACGTCCTGCGCACCGGCCGCGGCATCTGCGAGCGCGGGCGTGTCGTCGGCAGCGTCCTCGTCCGCGTGATGCTCGACTACGAGACGCTGCCGTTCATCTCCTCGCAGAGCCCGTATCTGGAGTCGCTGCGATCGAACCGCCAGACGCCGCCCGAAGGCATCTCGGGGCGCGACGTCGAATTCGTCGTCTACGGGTGGAGCCGCGCGCCGATCTTCGAATCCGGGACGAGCGTCTGGACGTTGTCCGACGAGGTGTTCAACCGCCTCGTGGAGTCGCGCGACCCGTTCTGGACGAGTATCGATCGCAGAGGTCAGGCGTTCCGGGTGTACTTCCAAAGCGACCGCGGCGGCATTTACGCGCTTGGCTATCCCGTCATCGCCTGGCTCGGGCTGTTCATCAACCTGACCGAGCTGGTGCTGCTCGTCTTCGTCCTGTACGTCGTGTTGGTGGTGTGCGCTGCGCTGTATCGCGCGATTTCCTCGCAGCGGCCCGCCAGCGGCCGCACGCTGCTGCGCGAGATCCGATCGAGCTTCTATCGAAAGCTCTCGTTGTTCTTCGTGGCGGGCGCGGTTGTGCCCGTCGTCGTCCTCGCGTTCGCGACCCGGACCTACTTCGCCAACCAGCTCCTTGCCAGCGCCGAGGACACCGCGGTGAAAACCGTGACGACCGCGCAGCGGCTCGTCGAGGACTACGCCACGCTGCAGCAACGCGGTCCAGGCGCCCTCGGCGCCATCGACGATCAGATCATGGTGCTCGTCCGGCGGGCGATAGACGAGGACGTGAGCCTGTTCGATCGCCAGCGGCTTCAGGCCACGAGCGTCCGGCCGCTCTTCGCCGAGCAGCTGCTGTCGGTGCGCACGCCCGCCGAGGTCTTCAAGTCGGTGTTGCTCGAGCGGCGGCCGACGTTTGTCGGCGACGAAAAAGTGGGCACGATCTCCTACCGGCTTGCCGCCGCGCCCGTGCGCGCCGGCGGCCGCGAGGGCATCGTCACCGTCCCGCTCACCAACCGGCAGCAGGAGATCGAACAGCAGATCGACGAGCTCGACCGCCAGGTGCTGTTCGCGATCGTGCTGTTCAGCTTGCTGGGCGCCGCGCTCGGCTACTGGCTGGCGGAACGGATCGCGGATCCGGTGAATCGCCTGACGCGCGCGACCCGGCGCATCGCCCGCGGCGACCTCGATGCGCGCATCGCGGCCACCTCGTCTGACGAATTACGCAGGCTGGTGGACGATTTCAATCAAATGGCTGCGGACTTGAAACGACAGCGGTCGGAGCTCGAACGCACGCAGCGGCTCGAAGCCTGGGCCGAGATGGCGCGCCAGGTGGCGCACGACATCAAGAATCCGCTCACGCCGATTCAGCTCTCCGCCGAGCACGCGCGCCGCGTGAACCTCGATCGCGGCCGGCCGCTCTCGCCGGTTCTCGACGACTGCGTCAACGCCATCCTCACGCAGGTGAAACTGCTGCGCCAGATTTCCGCGGAGTTCTCGAGCTTCGCGTCGTCTCCGACGCCGCGGCCCGAACCGACGGCCCTCCCGGCTCTCATCGACGAAGTCGTGAAGCCCTACCGAACCGGGCTCGGGAACCGGATCGCCGTCGACGTGCGGGCCTCGTCGGACCTGCCGAGCGTGTCGATCGATCGCACGCTGTTCGCCCGTGCGCTGACCAACGTGATCGAGAACGCACTGCATGCGATGCCGGGCGGAGGGACGCTGACGATCGCGAGTCGTCAGTCGTCAGTCGTCAGTCTCCAGTCTCCAGTCCCCAGTCCCCAGTCCCCAGCCCCCAGCCACGTCGTCGTCGAAGTCACCGACACGGGCGTCGGAATGGATCAGGACGCGCTGACCAAGATCTTCGAACCGTACTTTTCGACCAAAACGACGGGGACGGGACTCGGTCTGACGATCGCGAAGCGCAACGTCGAGTTGAACGGCGGAACGATCGACGTGCGCAGCCAGCGAGGCCTCGGTACGACAGTGGTAATGACGGTACCGATCGAAAAGTCTGAAGGGTGAAGTCTCAAGTGTGAAGACTCTTCAGACTTCAGCCTTCAGACTTCCCACTTTCAGCTAGCGGCGCTGTCGCGCGGCGGCGCGTCGGTGGACGACTGCTGGACGTCGGGCTCGTCGCGCCCGCCGCGGTGTTTGAATCGTGTGAGGGCCATGCCGATGAACGCAGACGACAGATAGCCGTACGCCATCACCACCAGCGCGATGCGAGGATGCGTGGCGATCAACGTGATCGCGGCGGCGACGAAGATGAGCACCGTGTAGGGGCGGCGATTCTTCGAATCGATGTTTTTGAAGGCGCGGAACCGAATCGTGCTGACCATGAGGACTGCCGGAATCAGCACCATCGCCAGCGCGGGCAGCGCCTCGCGATAATCGTAGAGTCCCCACGGATACGCGAACACCGTCGCCGCGGGAATGGCCGCGGCGGCCGGGCTCGGCATGCCGACGAAATAACGCTTGTCGGCGCCGCTCGCGCTCTGAATGTTGAAGCGCGCGAGACGCATCGCCGCCGCCGCCACGTAGAGGAATCCCGCCGCCCACCCCAGACGCCCGAGCGAGGACAGCCCCCACTGGAACGACAAAATGGCGGGCGCCATGCCGAACGAGATGATGTCGGCGAGCGAGTCGAACTCCGCGCCGAAGGCCGTCGCCGTGCCGGTCATGCGCGCGATGCGGCCGTCGAGCATGTCCAACACGATCGCGAAG
>JACPZV010000436.1 GCA_016195295.1 Acidobacteriota bacterium | reverse complement strand
GGGAACACATGGACGAAATCCAAGTTCATCGACGATGACACGGGGTTCATCGACGTGGCGATGGATCCGTCGAACGATCAGATTCTCATCGCGGCGTCGTACCAGCGGCGGCGCACCGCGTGGGGATTCAACGGCGGCGGACCGGGCAGCGCGCTGTGGAAAACGGTCGACGCCGGCAAGACGTGGAAAAAGATCGAAGGCGGCGGCCTCCCGCCGTACGGACAGTGGGGACGCGTTGGCCTCGCGTTCGCTCGCAGCAATCCGAACGTCGTCTACGCGATGATCGAGCCGGGACCACAAGCCGGTGGTGGTGGCGAGGGCGGTCGCGGAAGCGCAAGCGCGCAGCTCGATCCGGCGCGCGCGGGCATCTGGCGATCCGACGACAAAGGCGCGACGTGGAAGCTGACGAGCAACGAGAACGGCCGCGCGATGTACTTCAGCCAGGTCCGCGTCGATCCGAAAGATCCGAACACGATCTATCTGATGGAGCGGAATCTCTACAAGTCGACCGACGGCGGCAGGACGTTCAAGTCGATCCCCGAGACGGTGCTCGCGCGGTTGCAAGCGCCGAATCTCGCGACGAACATCGTGACGCCGTTCGATCGCGATCCAGCCGGCGAGCTGCCGCCGAGCCATCCGGATCATCACGCGATGTGGATCGATCCGAACAATCCGAAGCACATTCTGCTTGGGCACGACGGCGGCGTCGACTTCTCGTACGACGGCGGACGCACGTGGCAGTTGCAAAACGCGATGCCGATGGGGCAGTTCTACGCCGTCGCCGTCGACATGCGGCAGCCGTACTACGTGTACGGCGGCGCGCAGGACAACGGATCGTGGGGCGGACCGAGCCGCGTGCGCAACAACGGCGGCATCACGCGCGAGCACTGGTTCGAGCTGGCGGCCGGCGACGGCTACCACGCGCAGGCCGATCCGACCGACTGGGCGATCGTCTACGCGTCGGTCTCGGGCAACGGCGGCCAGCACGTCTATCGCTTCAACCTGCGAACCGGCGAGCAGAAGTACATCCGCCCGACGCCTCCGCGCACGAGCGGTGGCCCTTCGACAGGCTCAGGGCAGGCGGGTGGGAGAGGCGCTGTCGCGCTGCCGCTCGCGGGCAACATCGTCAACGCGAGCGCGCTGCAGCCGAATGAAGCGCTGCGCTTCAACTGGAATCCCGGCTTCGCGATGTCGCCGCACGATCCGCGCGTCCTCTACTTCGGCGCGCATCGCCTGTTCAAGTCCTACGATCGCGGCGACAGCTGGATCGGATCGAAAGATCTGACGAAGGCGATCAACCGCGACACGCTGGACATCATGTCGGTTCGCGGCTCACAGCCGATGACGGCGAAGAACGACGGCGTCGCGCAGTGGGGAACCATCGTCACGATCGCCGAATCGCCGGTCACGCCGAAAGTCGTCTGGGTCGGGACGGACGATGGGAATCTGCAGGTGTCGCAGGATGAGGGATCGACGTGGACCAACGTCGCCGACAACGCCGCGAAGTTCGCGACGAACTACTACGTCAGCGCGATCGAGCCCTCGCACTACGACGCGGGCACCGCGTACGCCGGATTCGACGGTCATCGTTCCGGTGATTACAAGCCGCACGTGTTCAAGACGACCGACTACGGCAGGACGTGGACGAGCGTTGCCGCCAATCTGCCGTCACACGGCCACGTGAACGTCGTTCGCGAGGATCGCGTGAATCGCAATCTGCTGTTCGTCGGCACCGAGTCGGGCTTCTACATTTCGCTCGATGCCGGCAAGTCGTGGTCGCCGTTCATGAGCAACCTGCCGGCGACGGTGTCGGACGATGTGCTGGTCCATCCGCGCGATCAGGACCTCGTGCTCGCAACGCATGGCCGAAGCTTCTACGTCCTTGACGACATCACGGCGCTGCAGCAGCTCTCGGACGAGGTGATCGCGAAGAGCGAGCATGTGTTCCGCCCGCGGCCGGCGATTCTGTGGGACGAGGACAAGCAGTCGTGGCACGGCGGCGCGGACGATCTCTTCCGCGCAAAGAATCCACCGGACGCGATCTTCTCGTACTACTTGAAGACAGCTGCATCCGGTCCGGTGAAGATTCAAATCGCCGATGCGGCCGGCGCGATCGTGCGGGAGCTCGACGGTCCGCGCGACGCGAGCATTCACCGCATCGCGTGGGATCTGCGCAAGGCCGGCGCGGGGGATGCCATCGGCGACCGCATCGCGCCCGGCACGTACACGGTGAGATTGTCGGCGAACGGCCGCACGGCGTCCGCGTCGCTGAACGTGCTCGTCGATCCGAATCGATGAGATGTAGGCCGGGTCCTGATCTGTAGGCCGGGTCCTTTCGGACCCGGCTGATCCGGCGCCATGGAAGATGTAGGCCGGGTCCTTTCGGACCCGGCTGATTCGGCTGACCGGCGGGTCCAAAAGGACCCGCCCTACGAGGCCCAAAAACCCACCACGGATTCGATCTTTCCGTTCGGACCGAACGAGTAGATGTTCGTGCCGCGTCCCCGCTCCTGGTTGTCTTTCGTCAGCGCGACCCAATCCGCGAGCACCGTCCCCTGGCACTGGCGGACGTCACCCCTGCGCTCCATCCGGATGCCGGGCATGAACCGCTGCGCGGCGCCGATCTGATCGTTCACTTCGCCGATGCCATCGATCAGGCTGAAGCGATCGCGAAAGCGCACGCCAGGCGCCGCGATCGCGGCCAGACGCTGTCGGCGCTTCGCGGCGTCTTCCTCGGTCCACGCGCCGAACCATTCGTCGACCGCGGACGCCGCGTTCGCGTGCAGCTCGTTCGAGACGACGTTGCTGAAAAGCGAGAGGTGATAGCGCCAGCCCTGCACGTGCATGTCGCGCACCGACGCCTCGGCGAACTCGTGCATGAAATGGAGGCGCGTGCCGCGCGCATCCGCTTCGAGGCGAATCGTCACGCGCGATCCGCCGGGCGCGATCATTTTTCCCGACGCGTACCCGTACGTGAAGACGATGCGCTCTGGCGCGTCGATCTCGAGGACCTCGCCGAGCGCCTCGGTGCCGTCCGGATAGCGAATCAGCAGGCGGCCGCCGGGCTTCGGATCGGTCGTCGATCCGGCGCCCCACCACGTGGCCCAGCGCTTCTCGTCGACGAAGAAGCCAAAGACGATGTCTCGCGGTGCCTCGATCACGATGGTCCGGTCGAGGCGGTGCGTCAGTGCGGGCAAGGCGGACATTCCAGTCATGACGTTCATCCCTCTCGTCGTTAACGGATCACTTCTGGGGTTTGTGATGTTTGCGGCGTGGAGCCGGGCCCCGTCGCGTGGCTTCGAGCTGCGCCGCCAGCTTCAATCGCCACAGCGCGTCGTCCCACATGCGCTCGAGCGATTTCGCGACGAGCCCGAGCGTCGCGCGCTTCGCCTTATAGAAGCGATTTTTCTGATCGGGCCGGCAGACGACGAGGCCGGCCTCCTGCAGCGCACGCAGTTGCAGCGACACGGCGCCGAAGGTGACGTCGGGCATCGCCGCGGCGATGTCGCCGGCGGCCATTTCCCGGTTCCACACGAGCCGGAGGATCTCGCGGCGGCGGGGAGAGGCGATGGCGGCCAGGACGGCGTGCTCCACGGCTGTAATTTAGATGAAACTAAAATGAATTGTCAAGAGTCCGCCGAAAGCGGACACTACCGGCATCGATGAATGCCGTATCGCTGGCGGCCGTGAGTCGACGAGTGCTGGCGGGCGCGGCGTGTTTCGCGCTGGCCTCGGCGTGCGCGTGCCGCCGGACGAGCGCGACGCCGGCGAAGGCGACTGGCGCGGCGCAGCTGGTCGAGCGAGCTGGCCTCGCAATGGGATCCGAGCTGCGTCTGACGGCGTGGACGGCGGACGAAGCGGCGGCGCAGTCGGCGTTCGACGCGGTCTTCCGCGAATTCGATCGGCTCGATGCGTTGATGAGCGTGTGGCGCGCCGACAGCGACGTCATTCGCATCAACGCCGCGGCCGGCGAACGCGCGGTCCCGGTGGATCGCGACGTCCGCGAGATCCTCCACATCGCGCGGCAGGTCAGCGAGTGGACGGACGGCGCCTTCGACGTCACCTTCGGTCCGCTCGCGGACCTGTGGAAGTTCGATCAGGATCAGGACAACACGATTCCAGATGCCGCGGCGATTCGCAGCCGCCTGCCGCTGATCGATTACCGCCAGATTCAAATCGACGAGCGTGCGGGCACCGTCTTCCTGAAGCGGAAAGGAATGCGCATCCACCTTGGCGGCATCGGGAAGGGCTACGCCGTCGATCATGCGGTCAAGATCTTTCGCGACCGCGGGCTGCGCGATTTCATGATTCAGGCCGGCGGAGACATGTACGTCGGCGGCCGCCGCGGCGATCGCCCGTGGAAGTTGGGCCTCGCCGATCCGCGGGGCGAACACAAACCGTTTGCGACGGTGGAGCTGAGTGACGCGACGTTCAGCACTTCCGGCGACTACGAGCGCTTCTTCATCAAGGGCGGCGTCCGCTATCACCACATTCTTGATTTGCGTGTCGGCCGGCCCGCCATGTTGTGCCGCAGCGTGACGCTCGTCACCGACCGCGCCGTCATCGCCGACGCGCTTGCCAAAGGCGTGTTCATCCTCGGCCCGGCCGCCGGCATGGCGCTCCTCGAACGCGTGCCCGGCGTCGCCGGCGTGATCGTCAGCGCGACGAACGAAGTCCTCGTGTCGACGGCGTTGAAGGATCGATTCGTTCTGATCGCGCCGCCGACTGGAGGCTTGTGAATCTGTAGGGCGGGTCCTTTTGGACCCGCCATCGACGCCGGGTCCGGAAGGACCCGGCCTACATTTCTTATCCCGACACGAACAGCTTGTCACTCTTGCGGCGCAGGATGATCCAGTGCGGGCACTTCTGCTGATCGAAGTAGAGGCGCTCGCAGTCGTCGCAGCGGACGCACTCGGTCTTGACGATCACCGGTCCGCGAATCGCGCCCCACTCGCGCGTCTTCTCGCAGATCTTGCAGGTGTTGCACTCGGACCAGCGCTTGATCTTGAACACCGTGAGGGTGGAGATCACGCCAAGCAGCGCGCCGACCGGACAGAGAAACCGGCAATACAGGTTCCTGACGAACACCGTCGCGACCAACAAAACCGCCAGCCCGATCCACATCGTTGTCGTCCCGAACAGG
>JACPZV010000435.1 GCA_016195295.1 Acidobacteriota bacterium | reverse complement strand
CGCCGATCCTCGCGGACATCACGGTTGACGGCAGACCGATCAAGGCGATCGCGCAGATCACCAAGCAAAGCTGGGTGTACGTTTTCGATCGCGTCACCGGCAAGCCCGTCTGGCCGATCGAAGAGCGTCCCGTTGAAAAGGGCACCGTGCCGGGCGAGTGGTATTCGCCGACGCAGCCGTTTGTGACCAAGCCGCCGCCGTTCGAGCGGCAGGGCGTGGCGTTGGACGATTTGATCGATTTCACGCCGGCGCTGCACGAAGAGGCGGTCAAGCTCGTCTCGAGATACAAGATCGGCCCGATCTTCACGCCGCCAGTCGTCAGCACGTTCCCCGCTCCGCTTGCGACGCTTCTCGTGCCGTCCGCGACGGGCGGCGCGAACTGGCAGGGCGGGGCTTTTGATCCTGAAACCAAGAAGCTCTACGTCTACTCGGTCGCGGCGGCCTCGCCCCTCGGCCTGGTGCCACCCGATCCGGCGCGCTCAGACTTCGGGTACGTGCAGGGCATCGCGCGCGATCCCAATGCGCCACAGACCACGACCGGCGGCCGCGGGGCGGGAGCCGGCGGCGCCGGTGGAGGACGTGGCGGTGAAGAAGGCGGCGGCGGCGGAGGCGCCCTCAACATCCAGGGCCTGCCGCTCCTCAAGCCGCCCTACGGGAGCATCACCGCGATCGATCTCAACAAAGGCGACATCGCGTGGCGCATCGCGCACGGTGAGACGCCCGACAACATCAAGAATCATCCGGCGCTCAAAGGCGTCGCGATTCCGCGCACGGGTCGGCCGGGACGGATCGGCGTCCTCGTGACGAAGAATCTCGTCATCGCGGGCGAAGGCGGTTTCTTTACGACTCCCAACGGCCAGCGCGGCGCGATGATGCGCGCCTACGACAAAGCCAGCGGTCAGGAAGTCGGCGCTGTTTACATGCCTGCACCACAGACGGGCTCGCCGATGACATACATGTACAACGGCAAGCAGTACCTCGTCGTCTCGATCAGCGGCGCGGGCTACAGCGCGGAGCTCCTGGCCTTCAAACTTCCTGGGTAGCCACGTAGCGCGAGGCTTTCAGCCGAGCGAGAGTCAGCGGCGGGCGTTCCTCGGAGCGCCCGCCTTTTTTTCGTACACGCCACTCAGTTTTCAGTTTTGAGTTTTAAGTTCTACGTTCTAAGTTTTCACGGCCGACAGATGCGCTTCGATGTCGGCGCGATTCTCTTCCTCCCACGGCGGCAGCTTGAGATCGCGGCCGAGGCGCGTCACGTCCTCGTCGGCGGTGAACCCGGGCGCCATCGTCGCCACTTCAAAGAGGACGTTGCCCGGCTCGCGGAAGTAGATCGATTTGAAGTAGCAGCGGTCGCGCACTTCGGTCACTTTGCAGCCAAACTGAATCAGCTCCTCGCGCAGCCGGAGCTGTTCGTCCTCGCTCGCGATCGCCATCGCGACGTGGTGCACGGTCCCGAGCCCGTTGACGGCCGCGTCCGCCTGCTCGTCGTGCGCGACGTCGATGATGTGACCCGGCGCGCTGCCGCCGACGGCCACGCGGATGCGTCCCTCGGTTTCGTCGACGATCGCGTAGCCCAGCAGGGCCGTCATGAGCTCGAGGGTCGCGACCGGCTCGCGTACGGTAATGGTGACGCTGTGCAGGCCGCGGATCGCCGCATCCGCCCTCACGACGCCTGCCGTCCACGGCGACCGCGGATCGCGATCGGTCGCGATGAGCTCGAAGACGAGGCCGGATCGATCCGAGAACTGGATCACCTCTTCACCGAACCTCGGCTCGACGTCGGTCACGGCTATGCCGTGTTCGCGCAGGCGGGCCCGCCAGAACGCGAGTGACGCTGATGGCACGGAGAATGACGTCACCGTAACCTGTCCGGCGCCTTTCGTCCCCACTTTCACGCCGTGGTCCTTGTACGGGAACGTCGTCCAGATCGTGCCTGGCGTGCCGCGCTCGTCGCCGTAATAGAAGTGGTAGACGTGATGGTTGTCGAAGTTGACGGTTTTCTTGACGAGCCGCAGTCCCAGCACGCCGAGACAGAAGTCGAGATCGTCCTGCGCGTCGTCGACCGTGGCGGTGACGTGATGGAGACTCAGAATCGGCATCTACCACACAGTCTGCACGTGCGCGTAGCGCCGAAGATTTCCGTCTTTCGTCACCAGAGGGGCGTGATGGTGGCGGGCGGTGGCTACGATCATCTGGTCGGCGGGATCTCCGTGAAACGGCTGCGGCAGATCACAGCTGTCAACGAGAATCGCCGTTGTCAACTCGGCCACCATCAGTCCGGCGACAGACCTCGCGTGATCGAGCCAATCACGGACGGGACGATCGAGCACCAACTGTTTCTTCTCTACCTTCTTGGCGACCTCCCACACAGAGATAGCCGACAGCAAGAGACCGTCGGCTTCGATGGCGTTATCGATTGCGTGCGACGCGCGTTTGGAAAGCCGACGGTCCTTGGTCACCCACCAGACCCAGGCGTGCGTATCAAGAACGATCGGCATCCCAATCCTGACTCGTGCCGAACGGATCGCCGTGTTCCCTGAGAATGCTGCCGACCAGACTGGCCGCGGGCTTCCGCGGCCCGAAGTACGGCACGATCGTCGCCACCGGGCGCCCGCGCTTGGTCACGACCACGGGGTGCCGCGTCTGCGCGACGCTGTCGAGGATCTTGAGGCACTGGTCCTTGAACCGGCCGGCGGCGATACGGGTCATACTGGCCATATTGCCATGGCCATATGGCTATGTCAACGTGGAACGCCGAGACCGTGAGACCGCAGCGCCACCCATTACCACGTCGAATCTCTCTGTGTGCTCCGTGATCTCTGCGTTCACCTTCGTCAGTCTCAAATCGTGTCGGGCCTTGACGCCCCGACGTCACGCGCCAGCCGACGACGAGCGTGGCGACGAGCCGTCCGATGAGGCCGCTCAGCACGATCATGGATGCCACGCCGACCGCGCCGAGCACCAGGCCCACGGTTCGCTGATCCCAGTGACACGCCGAAGCGGCCGAACATCGCGGCGCCGCTGGCGGTGTCGCCGCCCCGGAACGAGACGATGAGCTGCGGCAGCACGGGAATGATGACGCCGAGCGCCAGCATGTCCAGCAGGACGGTGATGAAGATGAAGGCGAACGCGGCGCGCGTGGGGCCGGGAGCTGGAGTCGTCATCGAAAGGCGTGAATGTAGCACGGAGCGCCGCGACACTAGAGCGTGTTGCAGCGTTGGCCGCCCTCGGGTCCGCGAACCGCCCCCTCGGGTGCTCGGCGAACGCCACTGCCGGTCACGCCTGCGCCCCCGAGCGGGCGCCCTCCGTTCGCGGC
The DNA here is from genome assembly GCA_016195295.1 of Acidobacteriota bacterium. Classification (GTDB taxonomy): domain Bacteria; phylum Acidobacteriota; class Vicinamibacteria; order Vicinamibacterales; family CAVVIG01; genus SRVP-36. Next base: position 1,145 of record JACPZV010000435.1, on the reverse strand, counting down.
CACCCGCACACGGCCAATTCTGTGGCGCGCTCTTATAATGTCGCCGTCAGGAGGCCGCTGTGGGCCGATGGCTGCGACTGCTTGGCGTGGCGGCGCTCGCCGGCGCCACGACCGGGTCCGCCCAGCGCGATGTGGGCGGGTTTTATCCGACCGACATCACGTACGACGGTCGCGTGACGTTCGTGCGGCTGCGGTGGCAGGAGGAGGGCGGCTTCGGGCGCCGGGGCTTCGGCGGCTTTCGGTCGGCCTGGAATCATGACTACCCGCGCGCCGAGCAGCATCTGTCGCAGATCATCCGGGAACTGACGCTCGTCGACATCCGTACAGACGGCAGCCGGATCCTCACGCTCGACGATCCGGAGCTCTTCCGCTATCCGATCGCGTACATGTGGGAGCCGGGCTTCTGGGTCCTGACCGATCGCGAGGCCGGGAGTTTCCGGAACTATCTCCACAAGGGCGGCTTCGCCGTGTTCGAGGATTTCGACAGCGCGGCGCAGTGGGCCAACTTCGAAGCGCAGATGCGGCGCGTGCTGCCCGACGGCCGCTGGTTCAAGCTCGACCGCACGCACCGCGTCTTCGATTCGTTCTTCCAGATCAAGGACATCGACGCCATCGTGCACCCCATGTCGCACATCCGTCCCAACTACTACGGGCTCTTCGAGGACAACGACCCGTCGCGCCGGCTGATGGTCGTCGCGAACTTCGACAACGACGTGCCGGAGTACTGGGAATGGTCCGGTCAGGGCCTGTTCCCCTTCGACGCGTCGAACGAAGCCTACAAGCTCGGCGTGAACGACATTGTGTACGGGTTGACGCACTGAGATTTAGGCCGCCAGCGTCGCGCGTATACACGCCGCGCGCGTATTGGTTTGCGTCGGCAGAAGCCGTTGCTGGGCGCAGCGTTACAACGGGATCGTTGCGGATCTTGGGTTGGTGGTTACGCGCGAGCCTGGCGCGTAACCGCTCTCGTCGCGCGTAAACAAGTCCCGGATTTCACCCGGCGGTTCGGTGCTAACCACTATCAGGCCTCCCCGAGTCAAGAGCGCAGATCTTCTCTGTCCGGTCGTCGTCCGAAGCCTACGCGTCGGAAATCCAAGCGCGATCGGTGAACTCGAGCTCGATCGCGTTCTCCTTCAGTGCGGTCT
>JACPZV010000431.1 GCA_016195295.1 Acidobacteriota bacterium | reverse complement strand
GCGATCACCGCGTGCGTGCTCGACGCGCTCGGACGCGAAGGCGCCGGCGCGCCGCCTCCCGCCGCGCTGACGTTTCTGCTGCGACGGTACGTGGCGACCGACCGCGACGATCTCCGGGACGCGCTCGGTGAAGCGCTGGCGCCGGCGTTCGAGCGCGCCGAAGCGGAGACCGACGGCCTCGAACGCGCGGCGTGGCTCACGCTCTTCGTCGAGGCGAGCGCGATCTCGGACGACGATCGTCTTCCCGCCGCCGCCGCATCCCTCATCGTCGCATCGAGACGCGCGTGGCCTTCCGCGACGATCGTCGAGCCCGCGATGGCGTCGGTGGACGCCTGCCTGCGCGCGGCGAACATCGGCGACGCCCAGGAACTCGTGTCCGCCGCCATCGACGAGCTGGAGCGCATCGTCGGCCACGCGTATCAGCCGGGCGACGGCATGGCGCACACGATCCACGCGTCCGCTCGCGTGCGTGGAGAACTCGGCGATCAGGTGCGCTCCGCGTCCGCGCTGATCACGGCGTTCGAGGTCACCGGTCGCTTGCCTTATTCCATGCTGGCCGAAGAGCTGATGCAAACCGCGCGGCGCGATGCGGCCGATGACGCCGCCTTCGTGGCGCGCTGCGAAGCGGCCCGCGTGTTCTGCCGCCTCGCCGCGCTCCACGCCGACGAGGCGTATCGCGGCGCCGCGGTGATCGCCCCCGGGGTGAATTATCGGGCGGACGCCGCGCGCCTGGTGACCGCGCTGTCGTCCGACGCACGCACGTACGGCGTGGGCGCGGCGTCGTATGGGCTGGCGCTGATGGGCCTTCGATGAACATTGCGGAATGCGGATCGCGGATCGCGGATTGATTTCGCGATTGGGTGCGCCCGGCTACCTGCAATACAATCTGAATCCGCAATCCTCAATCCGCATTCCGCAATCGTGTAGATCATCCTATGTCCATCGATCGCGCTTCGCTGATTCCTGCACTGAAAAACGTCGCCACGCGGCTGCGCATTGACTCGCTGCGAGCGACCTCGCAAACGGGGACCGGTCATCCGACGAGCTGCTGTTCGATGGCCGACATTACCGCCGCGCTGTTTTTCGCCGAGATGCGGTTCGATCCGAAAGACCCGCGGAATCCCGACAGCGATCGCTTCGTCCTCTCGAAAGGGCACGCGGCGCCGATTCTCTATGCGGCGTGGGCGGAAGCGGGCGCGTTCGATCGCGCGGAGCTGCTCAAGCTGCGGGACATCTCCTCCGATCTCGAAGGGCACCCCACGCCCCGATTGCCGTTCGTCGACGTCGCGACCGGATCGCTCGGTCAGGGCATCTGCGCGGCCATCGGCAGCGCGCTGAACGCGCGCCGCATCGGGTCGTCGTATCGCACCTACGTGCTGCTCGGCGACGGCGAATCGGCCGAGGGGTCCGTCTGGGAAGCCGCTGACGTCGCGACGATGGAGCGGCTCGACAATTTGTGCGGCATCACCGACGTGAACGCGCTCGGGCAGAGCCGCGCCACGATGTGGCAGCACGACATGGAGCAGTTCGCGCGCCGCTGGCGCGCGTTCGGCTGGCACGCCATCGTCATCGACGGCCACGATCTGTCGGCGATTCTCGATGCGTTCGACGAAGCCCGGCGCACGAAGGGGCAGCCGACGATGATCCTGGCACGCACGTTAAAAGGGAAGGGCGTGTCGTTTGTCGAGGGCAAGCAAGGTTGGCACGGCAAAGCATTCAAGAAGGGCGAGGAACTCGATCGCGCGCTGGCGGAGCTCGAGAAGCAGTTCGTGCCGGTCCCTGCGACCGGCCCCGCCGCCAATCTCGCGACGCAGATCGCCAAACCCGCGCCGGCCCCGCGCGCCGCTGTCGCGCCGAAACCCGTCACGCCTCCGGCGTACGCGAAGGGCGATCAAATCGCCACGCGCGAGGCGTACGGCGTGGCGATCGTCAAGCTCGGCGACGCCGATCCCCGCGTGGTCGCGCTCGACGCCGACGTCAAGAACTCCACCTTCAGCGAGAAATTCGAGAAGGCGCTGCCCGATCGCTTCTATCAGAATTTCATCGCCGAGCAGGCGATGATTGGCGCCGCGATGGGACTGGCGGCGCGCGGCGCGATTCCGTTCCCGTCGACGTTCGCGTGCTTCCTCGCGCGCGCCTCGGACTTCATCCGCATGGCGGCGATCAGCCACGTCAGCATCAAGCTGGCCGGATCGCACGCCGGCGTCTCGATCGGCGAAGACGGGCCGTCGCAGATGGCGCTCGAAGATCTCGCCATGTGCCGCGCCGAGCCGAACTACACGGTGCTCTATCCGTGCGACGCGGTGAGCGCCGAGCGCCTCGTCGCCCTGGCCGCGTATCATCCGGGCCCGGCGTACATTCGCCTGAGCCGGCCGAAAACGCCCGTCATCTACTCGAACGAGGAGCCATTCACGATTGGCGGGTTGAAGGTGCTGCGCGAGAGCGCGCAGGACGTGGCGACAGTGATTGGCGCCGGTGTGACCGTGTTCGAGGCGCTGAAGGCGTACGAGCAGCTGAAGGCGTCCGGCACGTCGATTCGCGTGATCGATCTCTACTCCGTGGCGCCCGTCGATCGGGCCGCGCTCGTCTCTGCGGCCCGCGCGACGAAGGGCCGTCTGATCACCGTCGAGGATCACTACGCGGCCGGGGGCATCGGCGATGCCGTGGCGGAGGCGGTCGCCGACGCCGGCTTCACCGTCCACCGGCTCGCGGTGCGCGAGATTCCGCGCAGCGGCAAGCCCGACGAACTCCTGGATCGATTCGGGATTTCCGCCGCGCACATCGTCAGCGCGGTGCGCGCGGCGATCTCATGACCTCCGGCGTCCAGCCCTCGGCAGCAGCCCCGGCCCGGGCATTCCCGGCCCGCCGCCCGGCATCCCGCCTCGCCCCCGAAACGGACGGGGGTCCTGATTCGTATTCTGAGGAAGGGCGAAGGCGCTTGTGGCCCCGTAAGCGATGACAAGCGCACACACACCCGAGCCGACGCACAGCGTGCGTCGTCTAAAAGTAACTTTCATGCCTGCCTCCTGTCAGTTTGACGTGATGAACGTGTCTCAAGAATGGACCATCGGTGAAAAGAAAGTGACGCCTCGGGTGCTCGTCGTCGAGGACGAACCGCACATCCGCGAGTTGGTGTGCCTCCATCTTGGCCTCGAAGGCTACGCGTGCGACGGGGTCGGCGACGGTCAGGACGCGCTGAAGCGGACCGAGTCCGAGCGGTTCGACCTGCTCGTGCTCGACGTGATGATCCCCAGTCTCGACGGCCTCTCGTTGTGCCGCGCCGTGCGCGGCGGACGCACGAACCACGACGTGCCGATTCTGATGCTGACCGCCCGCCGGGAGGAGTCGGACAAGGTGCTGGGCCTGGAAAGCGGCGCCGACGACTATCTGACGAAGCCGTTCGGCGTGCGCGAGCTCGTCGCGCGGGCGCGCGCCCTGCTCCGGCGGCCGCGTGTCGCCGCGACGGCCGCGCGTCCCGTGAACGGCGCGAACGGCGACGAAGTCGGTCCGCCGATCCGCGTCCACGGCGTGGAGATCGATCCGGCGCGACGCCGCGTCCGGATCGAGGGGCGCGACGTCGATTTGACCGATCAGGAATTCCGCTTGTTGTACCTGCTCGCCTCGCACGCGGGGATCGTGTTCAGCCGCGAAGCGCTGCTCTCGCGGATCTGGCGCGGCGACACGTTCGTGACCGTGCGGAGCGTCGACACGCTGGTCAAGCGCTTGCGCCGGCGCGTCGAAAACGATCCCGCGCGTCCGCGCTTCCTCCTCACCGTTTGGGGCGTGGGGTACAAGTTCGCGGACGTCTGAAACCTTCCGACGTTCCGCCGGGTCCGAAAGGACCCGGCCTACGGAATCATTACAAGTACGTAGGGCGGGTCCTTTCGGACCCGCCTGCGCGACGCCTCTCGATGCCGGGTCCGAAAGGACCCGGCCTACAGATCCTCAGAGAATCGCCTCGGCGGCGGGGGAGTCGGGCCAGACGGGTTGCCTTCGCGCGACGTAGCCCGCGTGCGCGAGACGTGACTGGAACAGCGCGGTCTGCGAGGCCCAGCACGTGAGCTTCACCCAGAGCCGCGCGATCACGTACAGCTGACCGATCGCAAACGCCATCCACATCGACAGGCCCGCGCCGCCCGCGCCCGGGGCGACGGCGGCATACAGCCCCACGACGACGAGAAAGGCCGCGAAGTTCGTGAGGAACAACAACACGGCCGCAGCGAGGTTGCGCGCGATGAAGCGCAGCGCGCCCGCGATCGCGCTCAGCATGCTGCGGCGATCTTCCACCACCGCCCGGACCTTCGCGTAGTCGAACACGACCGTGCCGCCGGCCACGAGCGCGCCAAACGCGACGTACAACAGCGCGCGGGCGACGAAGGCGGTCCGTTCCACGGAGACTTCATGGATGACGCGCGGATACACCCGATCGAACAGCCACGGGTGCAGGACGCCGAACAGCAACGCGTACACGATCCACTGCACGACGGCGAGCTGGAGGAAGCGGAAGAAGAACACGCCACTGGCGGCGAAGAAGCCGTGCGACCGGGTGGCACGATCGCGCGCGTAGCGATCGATCAGGCCTCCGGCCACGAAGATCCACAGCACGACGTACGCGGAGGCGGCGCCGACGATGACCGCCGGCCGCGTCGTGTTGTCGAGAAACGCGCTCAAGTTGTCGAGCACGGCGCCGAAGCCAATCACGCTCGGCTTGAACGTGACGCCGAGCCCGGTCGCTTGGTCGCTGAACTCCTGCATCCAGTCCGAATTGACGCCGGACGCGGCGGCATCCGCGGCGAGGCTTCGGCCAAGATGCGGTTCGAGCATGCCGCGCAAGGCGATCGTGAGCGGCAGGCAGACGAGCAGCGTCAGCGCCCAGACGCCGACGAGAAGCGCTGGCGCGCGGTAGACTCGACCGGCGCCATCTCGCCACGCGGCCAGCGCGGTCATACGAGCGCCACCCACGACAGCAGACAGTCCTGCAGCCAGACCATCCACTTCAGCGACCACTTCGTCGCCGCCGTGGATCCCTTCGGCTCGAGCGTCTTCGAATTGTTCGTGTAGTCCACGTCGAGCAGCAGCACGCGATTCGGATCCACCTGCGCCGAGATCGCCGCCGCCGCTCCGTCGTACGAGTAGAGCTTCCAGCGATCCTTCCCGTCCCAATGTTCGGTCACGCGTTCGCCGTCCTTGAACGTCACCAGCACGTCGACCGGGAAGATCGCTTCGCCGTACCGCCGCACGATGACCGTCGTCCGGTAGCGGTCGCCTTCGTGCGCGGTCTGCAGATCCTGCACGCCGTAGTCGAACACGTTCGAGCTGCGATACACCTGATCGAAGAACGGGGTCAGGTCGCGGCCGGCGACTTCAGACGCCGTCGCGAAAAAATCCTGCGGCGTCGGGTGCTTGAACTTCCCCCGGTCGAAATGGGCCGCCATGATCCGCTGAACCGTCGGCCAGCCGAGCCACCGCTCCAGCGTGTTCAGCCACAGCGCCGTCTTGTTGTACGTGATGCTGCTCGCGGTCGACGGAAAGTAGCGGATCGTCTGCGTCGCCTGGGCATCGCTGCGCGCGTCGCGCCGGTAGCCGGAGAGCCGATTGCCATCGGTCTCGCGACTGATCACGACGTCTGTGAACACCCACGGCACGAACCCGCCGAAGTACCGGACGGCGAGATAGTTCGGGTCGTACACCTGCGCGACGGCGCGGGCGGTCGAGAATGTGTTGAAGCCCTCGTCCATCCACGCGTCTTCGAATTCGTTGTTGCCGACGATGCCGTACCAGAACTGGTGACCGGCCTCGTGCACGGTGACGCCTTCGGGCGTCGTGACGTGCGCGGGCGCGATCCAGCGCGTGCCCGCGGTGAACAGCGTCGGGTACTCCATCCCGCCCGCGTTGCTCTGAAACGCGGGATCGACGATCGTGATGTGCCCGTACGGATACGCGCCGTACCACTCGCCGTAGTACCTGAGCGTCGTCCGCGTCGCGTCGAAGTGCCGCTCGGCCTGACCCGCGTGCTCCGGTTGCAGCAGGAGCCGCATGTCGACAGCGCTCAATCCGGGGGCCCCTGTCCCCCGGAGGGCAGCATCGGGCTCGAACCGCGCGGACCGCTCCAGATAGTCCGGGCTCGTCGTCCACGCGAAGTCGTGCACGTCTTCCTGGTAGTACCGATGCGTCGTCGTGCCGTCGGCGTTGTCGCGCTTTTCTCGAAGCACGCCGGTGGCGCCGGCGACGAAGGTTCTCGGGAGCGTCAGCGAGACGTCGTACACGCCGTAGTCGGCGAAAAACTCCGTGGCGGCATGAAACTGGTGGCAGTTCCAGCCGGTCTCCTGCAACACCCCGAGTTTCGGAAACCACTGCGCGATGAAAAAGAAATTGCCGATGGCGCCCGTGCGCGCGAACGTCCGCGGGACGTGGGCGCTCCATTTCACGTCAATCGTCACGGTTTCGCCCGGTGCGACCGGCTCCGGCAGCGGCACGGCCATCACGGTCTCGTCGTCCGGATTCTCATCGTCGGGCGCGATGAAGCGCTTCGATGCGGTCAGCGTCGCCGGCGCGGATCCGGATCGTGAGACGACGATTGACGTCACGTCGATGTGGGACCAGTCATTGGCGGCGGGCGGTGCGCCGCCGGTCTGTCGAGCCATGGCGCGCTCGCGCATGAACGTCGACCGCGGGTTCTTCCACGCGTTCCAGTAGAGGTGGAATTCGAGGTCGACGGCCGGTTTCGACGTGATGTTGCGCCAGGTGATCGTTTCCGAGCCGGCGATCGTGCGTGTGGCGGGATCGAGTTGCGCGGCGATCGTGTAGTTGGCGTTGCGCGGCGACAGCGGCGGCACGATCACACCCCGCAACGCGGCCGCCGTGGCCGCGCTCTGCAGGTCGGAGTCCTGCGCGGAGACCGGGGGCGCGACGAGCAGCGCGAAGATCAGCAGGCGGCGCATCGGTTGGAATCCTACATCACGCCTGTGATCCCGTGCACCTCACGTAAGAAATGCTGCACGATCGGTCCAAGGACCTCTG
>JACPZV010000450.1 GCA_016195295.1 Acidobacteriota bacterium | reverse complement strand
GGGCGCGAGCTGATTGCGAAGGCGCACGTTGGCGAACGTGCCGCGCATCATGACTTCGTGATTGCCGCGGCGCGCGCCGTACGAGTTGAAGTCCTTCGGATCGACGCCGTGCGCGATCAGATACTTCCCCGCCGGGCTGTCTTTCTTGATCGATCCGGCCGGCGAGATGTGATCGGTCGTGATGCTGTCGCCGAGCACCGCCAACACGCGCGCGCCCTTGATGTCCCGCAGGGGCGCAGGCTCCATCGTCACGCCTTCGAGGAACGGTGGATTGCGGACGTAGGTCGAGTTCGCTTCCCACGCGAAGCGATCGCCTTTCGGGACGTCGAGCTTCTGCCAGCGTTCGTCGCCGCGGAATACGTCGGCGTACTGCGTCTTGAACTGGTCGGCGCGCACCGCCCTCAGCATCGTCTCCTGGATTTCGCGCTCGGTCGGCCAGATGTCACGCAAGTACACGGGCTTTCCATCCTTGCCCATCCCCAGCGGCTCCGTCGTCGGATCCATCGTCATCGTGCCGGCCAGCGCGTACGCGACGACGAGCGGCGGCGACGCCAGATAGTTGGCGCGCACCTGCTGCTGGATGCGTCCCTCGAAGTTGCGATTGCCGCTCAACACAGACGCCACCACGAGACCGCGTCCGTCGACTTCCGCCGACACCTCGTCTGGCAGCGGACCGCTGTTGCCGATGCACGTCGTACACCCGTAGCCGACGAGGTTGAAGCCGAGCTGGTCGAGGTACTGATCGAGACCGGCCAGCTTCAAGTAATCGGTCACGACCTTCGAACCGGGCGCCAGGCTCGTCTTCACCCACGGCTTGCACGAGAGGCCCTTCTCGACCGCTTTCTTCGCGATGAGACCTGCGCTGATCATCACGCTCGGGTTCGAGGTGTTCGTGCAGCTCGTGATCGCGGCAATCACCACCGAACCGTGCTCGAGCTGTTGCGCCACGGCCGGCAAGACCGCCACGCCGCCTTACTGCGCCACGCCGCCTTCGTTCGCCATGCGCGCGTTGTTGCCCGCCATGGCCGCGTCGGGCTTCTTCGTCACCATCATGCCCGGCAGCGCCGCGGCGAAGCCTTGCTTCGCGCCCTTCAGCGGCACGCGATCCTGCGGCCGCTTCGGTCCGGCGAGGCTGGGTTCGATCCCGCTCAGATCGACATCGATCGTTTCGGTGTACGTCGGGTCAGACGTGTTCTTTTCGACGAACAGTCCTTGCGCTCTCGCGTACGCCTCGACGAGCGCGACACGCTCGGCGTCGCGGGACGTGAGCCGCAGATAATCCAGCGTCATCTCGTCGATCGGGAAGACCGCGATCGTCGAGCCGTACTCCGGGCACATGTTCCCGAGCGTCGCGCGATCCGCGAGCGTGAGGTGCGCGAGGCCGGGTCCGTAGAACTCGACAAACTTGCCGACGACGCCGTGCTTGCGCAGGCGCTCGGTGATCGTCAGCACAAGATCGGTCGCCGTCGTGCCTTCAGGCAGCCGGCCCGACAACTTCACGCCCAGCACCGGCGGAATGAGCATCGATGAAGGCTGGCCGAGCATCGCGGCTTCCGCCTCAATGCCACCGACGCCCCAACCCACGACGCCGAGCCCGTTCACCATCGTCGTGTGCGAGTCGGTGCCGACGACCGTGTCGGGATAGGCGAGCGTTCCGCCCGCGGTGTCGGACGTCATCACGACGCGCGCGAGGTACTCGAGATTCACCTGGTGCACGATGCCCGTGTCCGGCGGCACGACACGGAATTTGCGGAACGCGCTCTGTCCCCAGCGCAAGAACGCGTAGCGCTCCTTGTTGCGCGAGAACTCGAGCTCGGCGTTGAGCTGAAACGCGTTCGCCTGGCCGAAGTGGTCCACCTGCACCGAGTGAGCGATGACGAGCTCGACCGGCTGCAGCGGGTTCACCTTGTTCGGATCGCCGCCGAGCCGCACGATGCCGTCGCGCATCGCGGCCAGATCGACGACGCAGGGCACGCCGGTGAAGTCCTGCAGCAGGACGCGCGCGGGCATGAAGGAAATCTCGCGCTGCGCCGTGCTCTTCACGTCCCACTTCGCGAGCGCTTCGATGTCGGCGGCCTTCACGAACCGGCCGTCCTCCTGGCGCAGCAGATTCTCCAGCAGGATTTTCAGCGAGTACGGCAGCCGCGCGATTTGCGGGAAGCCGCCCTTCTGGAGCGAGGGCAGGCTGTACATCTGGAAAGATCGCGGGCCCGTTGAAAGCGACGTTCTTGTCTTGAAGCTGTTGAAAGTCGACATGAAAGTTCCTCGGCCGAAAATCCAATCGTATCATCTTGCGCTACAACTCCAGTTGTAGGCCGGGTCCTTTCGGACCCGGCTCGCAGATATAATCCGTCCCGCTCGCATGCCTCTGCAATCTGGATTGCGCCTTGGGCCCTACGAGATCGTCTCGCCGCTCGGCGCGGGCGGGATGGGCGAAGTCTACAAAGCCCGCGACACGCGCTTCGATCGCACGGTCGCCGTCAAAGTACTGCCGGCCTCGCTTGCGGCCGATCCCGAGCGGCGCGAGCGATTCGAGCGCGAGGCGCGCGCCGTGTCCGCGCTGAACCACCCGCACATCTGCACGCTCTACGACATCGGCGAGGCAGTCGTCAGTCGCCAGTCGTCAGACGCCAGTCCGCCGTCAACAGCCACCAGTCACCAGCCACCAGCCACCAGCGGGGACACGATTCAATTCCTCGTCATGGAGATGCTCGAGGGCGAGTCGCTCGCCGAAGCTGCTCGACTTCGGTCTCGCGCGCGTGGATGCGCCGGCCAGCAGTGCGTCCGCGTCGTTCCTGCCGACGCAGCAGCACTCGCTGACGCAGGCTGGCACCGTGCTGGGCACGTTCCAGTACATGTCGCCCGAACAGCTGGAGGGCCGCGACGCGGACGCGCGGACCGACATCTTCGCGTTCGGCGCGCTGCTCTACGAAGCCGTGACCGGACGCAAAGCGTTCGAGGGCAAGAGTCAGGCGAGCCTCATCAGCGCGATCATGTCGGGCGCGCCGCCCCCCATCGCGTCGATTCAGCCCATGACGCCGCCGGCGCTCGAACGTGTGATCCGCACGTGTCTCGCGAAAGATCCTGACGAGCGCTGGCAGACCGCGCAGGATCTGGCTGCCGAGTTGAAATGGATCGCCGACGGAGAATCGCAAGTCGGCGCGCCGGCGCCCGTGGTGTCGCGGCGGAAATCGCGCGAGCGGTGGGCGTGGACGGCGGCCGGGATCTTCGCGGTCGCCGCCGCGCTGTCCGCCGCGCGACTGCTAACGATGCGCGAGGCGCCGCGGCAGCCGACGCGGTTCGCGATCGCGCCGCCCAAGGATGTCAGGCTCGAGTGGTCGCGCGTGTCGCCGGATGGACGGTCACGCGGGACGGGCAGCGATTTCTGAGACTGTGCCGATGGACGACACCAGCTCGCGCAGCGTTCAAGTCGTCTTGAACTGGGCCGCGGGCTTGAAGAAGTAATAGGCTTTGATATGTAGGCCGGGTCCTTTTGGACCCGGCATGTGCTAATCGCGCCACCGATCGCGCCACGCTTCGCGCGCCGCCCGGCGGGCCTCACGAGCCGCTTCCCGCGCGTCCTGAGACGCGCGCCGGACCGCCTCGCGCACCTCTCGCCGTGCCTCGGCGCTCGCGCGCCACGCGTCGTTCCGAGCCCGCATCGCCTCCGCCCGGGCGCGCATCGCCTCGCGCCGCGCCTCGGCCCGTACGCGCTGCGCCTCCCGCATCGCCTCGCGGCGCGCGTGCCAGGCCCAGTCGTCGTGACCGGCCTGCCAGTGATAGATGACCGTGTCCTGCGGCGCCGCGGACGCCAGGGCCCCCGCCATCAGCAGGCTCGCCACGACCATCGCTATCTTTGTCGTCAGGTTCATCGCCACTCCCCTGCCGGTTAGACGGAAGTCGCCCGGCAATCGTTGTCGGCCGGTCGATTCTCGCACGACCGTTTGACACCGCAGCACGATTCTGCGATGCTCCCATCGACAGTCGATGGGACGAGCCGCTGATCGCGACGCCTCGCTCGAGCTCCTGCCGGGGACGCTTGACCTTCTGATCCTCAAGACGCTCGCCGTCGGCGCCGAGCACGGCTACGGCATCGCGCAGCGGCTGAAGGCGCTGTCCGAGGACGTGCTGCAAGTCGGCGAGAGCTCGCTCTACCCGGCGCTGCAGCGGCTGCTACTCAAGGGCTGGGTGAAGGCGGAATGGGGCGCGTCGGAAAACAACCGCCGCGCGCGGTACTACACGCTGACCGCCGCCGGACGAAAGCAGCTGACCGCCGAGCGCGAGGAATTCGATCGCTTGATCCTTGCGATTCATAAAGTGCTGAACGCCACATGAATGGATTTGAGGATGTGAGGATTTGAGAATCTGAGGATGTGATGCGCGAACTCCTCCGCCGCGCGTGGTACTTCATCCGGCAGCGTCAACTCGATGCCGACCTTACCGAGGAGATGGAATTCCATCACGCGATGAAACAGCGCGAGATCGAGGACCGCGGCGTCGATCCGGCGGAGGCGATATTCGCGGCGCGACGCGCGTTCGGCAGCACCGC